>NZ_JAOTGF010000013.1:0-73847 GCF_044427305.1 Streptococcus sp. 2021WUSS109 | reverse complement strand
GAAACCAAATTGACCGCGATTGTAGTCTGGATTTTCTTTGTGTAACATAGCGATTCTCCCTCTGCTTATTAGCTAGTATTCCTATCTCTATTATACTACTTTACATATGAAAAAGCCGTTAGAAATACAATTCTAACGACTTTGTCTTCATTCTGAACAAGCCTTTTGCTTGTTCCAAGTATTCACCGAATTGGTCCTTGTTTTCTTCGATAAATTGTTTTGCACCATCAAAGTCTTTGTTTGCGATTAAGTCTTTAACTTCGTTGAAAAGATCTACTGGATTCATGTTGAAATCACCTCCTATGAAACTATTAAACCAAAACTGTACGGATTTCACAACTGAAACGACTTATAAAAATGTAACGCAAACTGCTTCAGGAACATAGAAATCGTGTGAAAGCTCAGTCAAACAGCCATTTTCGGCATCTCTTTCGAATACAGTTGCATTGTCAGAATCTTGATGGACAACAATCAAATGCTTTTCATCAGGACTAAGCGTGAAATCGCGAGGAGTTTTTCCATTTGTTGGGACGATTTCAACTAATTCTAAGCTGGCATCAGCAAGCGTTTTGTAGACTGCGATAGAGTCGTTTCCGCGGTTGGATCCATAAATAAATTTACCATCCTTTGTGATGCGAATAGCGGCAGTACCGTTGAAACCAGTATGGTCTTCTGGGAGAGTAGAGACAGTTTGGAGGTGTTCAAATTGTCCCCATCCGTCATAGATAAGCACCTCAATAGTTGAATTGAGTTCACAGATGAGATAGGCGATTTTTGCGACAGGATGGAAGACAATGTGACGTGGACCACTTCCTGGCGCAGCCTGATAGGTTGCGATTTTCTCTACTTTTCCTTGGTCAGATACCTTATAGGTTACCACTTGATCACATCCTAAATCACAGGTTACTAAAAATTTATCGGGCGTCAAATCAGAAAAGTGAATGTGGGCGGAAGCTTGGTTTTCGTGCGGCCCAGATCCTTCGTGTTGAGCGATATCAGCTAATTCTAGTGAACCATCCGCCAAACGTTTATAAACAAGTAGTTGCCCTTTGTGGAAATTGGAGCCATAAACTAAATCTCTTGCTTCATCTACAGCGACATAGCAAAGTGGTGCGCCCTCTGATACAACATGGTTGAGTAGAGTATAGTCAGCATTAAAGGCAGCGATACCTCCTAGACCATTTTCAGCACCAACGGAGTATAGATGTCCGGCCTTATCAAAGGCAAGGTAGGTAGGGTTAGGTTCTTCAGTGACCAATTCTAGATTGCTAAGTTGTCCTGTTTCAGAGTCAAAATTTGCTTTATAAATTCCTTTTGATTCACGTTTTGTGTAGGTACCGAAATAGATAGTCATAGGATTCTCCTTTTTGGAAATGATTGATAAAATTATACCATGTTTTTCTGAGAAAGTCGTATAAATTCTGTAGTTGATTTTTACAAAAATCCTTTCTCCATGTTACAATAGAAAAAAAGACTAGGAGTGTATTAGATGGAGGATAAGCATCAAAAATTTAGTCTGACTTGGTTTTTCCGCTTGTTTTTAAATAGCCAAGCGGTGACATTTTTATTAGTAACCTTGCTGACTTTTTTAACTATATTTATTTTTAGTAAAATTAGTTTTTTATTCAGACCAATAGGAAGCTTTTTAGAAATAGTATTGTTACCGATGATTTTAACAGGTCTTTTGTATTACCTATTAAATCCGATGGTTGACTGGATGGAAAAGCATAAAATTTCTCGTACAGTTGGTATTTCCATTCTCTTTGTTTTAATCAGTCTTCTCATTATCTGGGGACTGGCGGTGGCAATTCCGAGTATTCAAGAGCAAGTGACATCTTTTGCGCAAAATCTTCCTTCGAATATCCAGAAAATCGAAGGACAGGTAACTGGGCTCCTACAGGATCAGCGCTTTGAACAATTTAGACCAACAGCTCTGGAGATGTTAAATAAGGTCAATGATCAGATCGTTGCCTATGCTCAGAAGTTTTCTTCAAGTGCTGTGAATTGGGCAAGTAATTTGATTTCAACCGCCTCACAGATTATTGTTGCTATTTTGATTATGCCCTTTATTCTCTTTTATCTGTTACGGGATGGTCAGTATTTGAATAAACACATTACCCAATATCTACCAACCAAGTGGAGAGAACCGATTGGAACAGTGCTATCAGATGTGAATGGGCAATTGTCAAACTATGTTCGTGGTCAGGTGACCGTTGCGATTATTGTTGCCCTGATGTTTTCAGTGATGTTCTCAATCATTGGTCTTAGCTATCCAATAACTTTGGGGGTGATGGCTGGTTTCCTCAATCTAATTCCGTATTTGGGTTCTTTCTTGGCCATGATTCCAGCTGTTATTTTAGGATTGATTGCTGGTCCAATCATGCTTATAAAGGTTTTAGTAGTCTTTATGATTGAGCAGACTATAGAAGGTCGTTTTGTGACACCATTGATTATCGGAAGCTCCCTAAGTATTCATCCGATTACCATTTTATTTGTATTATTGACAGCTGGTCAGATGTACGGTGTCCTAGGAGTTCTTCTGGGAATTCCAATATATGCCTCTATTAAGGTTTTAGTGAAAGCGGCATTTGAATGGTACAAGGCACATAGTGGTTTGTATGAAGATGAAGAAAATGAGGTTGTGAATGAACAATAGTGAAAAAATGTTGGTTTGTTTGGATCAACAGGATTTAGACAAGGCAGATAAGTATTTCAAGCGCGCCTTGGTGCAAGATGATAGCGAAACGCTTTTGTCCTTGGCAGCCTATCTGGAAAGTATTGGTTTTTTCCCACAGGCTAGACAAATCTATGAACAGGTCAAAGAAGAATTTCCCGAAGTACTGATCAATCTTGCCCAAATAGCATTTGAAGATGGCTTGGTTGAAGAAGCTTTCGGATACTTGGAGGAAATTTCGGAAGACAGTTCTGTCTATGTGGAAGCCTTGTTGGTTAAGGCGGACCTGTATCAGGCAGAAGGCTTGTCGGATGTGGCGCGTGAAAAATTGTTAGAAGCAAGTCACTTATCAGATGAACCCATCATCCTCTTTGGCTTAGCAGAATTGGATATGGAACTGGAGCTTTTTAATGAGGCTATTTCCTACTATGCCCAGCTGGATAATCGTGAAATCTACGAATTAACGGGAGTTTCTACCTATCAGCGAATTGGTATTGCCTATGCAAGTTTAGGGAAATTTGAAGCGGCCATTGAATTTTTGGAAAAAGCTGTTGAGTTGGAATACGATGACCAGACGGTTTTTGAGTTAGCAGCTCTGCTATTTGAACGAGAAGAATATCAAAAGGCCAATCTCTATTTCAAGCAGTTGGATACCATCAATCCTGATTTTGAGGGCTATGAATATGCCTATGCTCAGTCGCTTCATGCCGAGCATAAGATTGATGATGCCTTGGCTATGACTCAAAAAGGCCTGGCTAAAAATGACTTTGATGCCAATCTCTTGCTTCAGGCTTCACAGTATGCCTATGAATTGCATGACGAGGCGGGGGCAGAAGATTATCTTCTACGGGCAAAAGAGGTAGCAGATGATAGTAACGAACTAGCTCTGCGCTTGTCCAATCTGTATCTTGAGCAGGAACGATTTGAAGAGGTTGTGGCTTTATTTGATGAAGAAGTAGATAACGTTCTAGCTCGCTGGAATATGGCCAAAGCCTATCAAGCTCTAGAAAGAGATGATGAAGCTATTGCGCTTTACGATGAATTGGCTGGAGAATTGGCTGAGAATCCTGAATTTTTGGCTGATTACGTAGCGGTTTTACGTCAACTTGGTCGTTTGGATGAGGCAAAAGAGCAAGCTAGTCGTTATATCCAATTGGTGCCAGACGATTTAGCCATGCAAGAATTTTTGAATGAAGAGTAGGTTATGCAAGTAAATCGATTATTTCAATACAATACCTTAGGTGCCTTAATGGCTGGACTGTATGGCGGCTCCTTGACGGTTGGCGAATTGCTGGAACATGGTGATTTAGGCTTGGGAACTCTGGATTCCATTGATGGTGAGCTGATTGTCCTGGATGGAAAGGCTTATCAGGCCAAGGGGGCAGGGGAGAAACCAGAAGTGGTTGAAGTTCCTGCTGATATGAAGGTTCCCTATGCAGCGGTTATTTTTCATGAAGCAGAAGTGATTTTCAAACAACGCTTTGAAATGACTAGCGATGAATTGCACCAGCGAATTGAATCCTATTATGATGGGGAGAATCTTTTTCGCTCCATCAAAATAAAAGGTACATTTTCACGGATGCATGTCCGCATGATTCCAAAATCGGCTTCTGATGTCCGTTTTGCGGAGGTGGCAAGTCGCCAGCCTGAGTATACCGCTGAGAATATTTCAGGCACCATTGTTGGTATTTGGACGCCAGAGATTTTCCATGGTGTCAGTGTGGCTGGCTATCATCTGCATTTTATTTCGGATGATTTGACATTTGGTGGTCATGTCATGGACTATGTTATCTCAGAAGGAATGGTGGAAGTGGGACCAGTAGATCAACTGGATCAACGCTTCCCAGTCCAAGACCGCCAATATCTTTTTGCTAAGTTCAACGCTAAGCAAGTTAGAGAAGATATTGATAAGGCGGAGTAGGTTTCAATACAGAAAAATCCATGAACTAGATTTTCATGGATTTTATTTTGTCTTCAGTTGGGGTGACACGGAGCGTTTTCTGACCTCGGTAGGTCACAAAGCCTGGTTTGCCACCTGTTGGCTTATGGAGTTTTTTGGCTTCAATCATATCGACTTGAACCAAGTTAGAATGTCTAGCCTTGGAGAAGTAGGCAGCCAACTCCGCCGCATCGGTCTTGACCTCGTCGCTTGGGTCCAAGTTATCTGTGATAACCACATGACTGCCTGGAATGTCTTTGGCATGGAACCAGAGTTCGCCTTTTTTGGCCATTTTGAAGGTCAACTCATCATTTTGCAAGTTATTTTTCCCAACCAGAATGATAGTCTTCCCGTCCGTCGCAAGGTAGCGTTCAGGTTTCTGACGCTTATGGATTTTCTCACGGTGGCGACGTTTGAGGTAGCCTGTTTCAATCAATTCCTCACGGATTTCATCGATTTCTGCCAGACTAGCCTGTCCCAGCATGGTGTCAACGGACTCCAGATAGATAATGGTTGCCTTGGTCTCCTCAATCAAGTTGGTCAGGTGCTTGACCGCCTCCTTGAGTTTCTGGTACTTTTTGAAATAACGCTGGGCATTCTGGCTAGGCGTCAAAGCCACATCCAACTCAATCTCCAGCTCCTGGCCCGTATAGTAGTTGTCTAACCGCACACTCGACTGGTCGTTGGGCACCTGATGCAGATAGGTGGTCAAGAGCTCGCCCTTTTGTCGCACCAACTCCGCTGTCTCCGTATCCGCCAATTCCTGCTCCTGCTTGACCAGTTTCTTGCGATTCTTCTCCAACTCACTGGCCACCCGCTTGATCAGCTCATTGGCCTGCTGGGCCACCCGATCCCGCTCCGCCTTATCCTGATAGTAGAAGTCCAGCAGACTGCTCAGGCTCTCAAAGTGTGGCTGGTTTTCAGGGCTATTGGCAAATGGCAGAGCAGCATAGGATTTGTCTGTCAGGCTAGGCTGAGTTGCCTGGTCAAAAAAGGCACGGAAGTTCTTGAGGCGGTCCGTCTGTAAGTGACTGGCCAGTTCAGAAGCTGTATCCCGCCCCAAACCTTGAAAGACCTGTTGGAGATTTTTTGGACTCAGTTCCTGAGTCGATAAGATTTCAAACAATTTCTCATCAGACACCGTATAAGGATTGAGAGAATGCGTCTCCGGTGGACGAATATAGGTGGAGCCTGGCAAAATGGTTCGGTAGGAGTTTTGCGAGAAACCAACGTGCTTGATAGCCTCGATAATCCGCTGTTCAGACTTATCTACCAAGATGATATTGCTGTGCTTGCCCATGATTTCCACAATCAAGGTTGCTTGGGTATGGTCGCCAATCTCGTCCTTGTTGGACACCGAAAATTCTAAGATACGGTCATTGTCCAACTGACGAATCTCCTCGATAATGGCTCCCTGCAAGTATTTCCGCAGAATCATGGTAAAGGTATTGGGCACTTTTGGATTGGTAAAGTCCGACTGGGTCAGCTGAACCCGACCGAAAACCGAATGGGCGGACAGAAGCAATTTATGGCTCTGACGGTTGCTTCGGATGTTGAGGACAATTTCCTGTTCAAAGGGCTGGTTGATTTTCTGAATCCGCCCACCTTCTAAATTGGCCCTTAACTCAGCCGTCATGTGATGTAAAAAAAATCCGTCAAAAGACATGGTTTTCCTCTTTCTAATAGCTATAACTCAGTCTAGTATATCATAAATCAGTGACTTTTTAACGAAGGGGACTAAAAGAAGTATTCTTATATTTTTATAAATTATTGACAAATTCTTTAATTTATATTAAAATTGAAAATGGTTACAGAGTTATTAAATTTTTTAAGCTAGAAGTACCAACTAATAATTGAAATAAAAGGATGTTATCGCTTTAAGGCGAGCAGGAACCTATTTAAATGAATCGATACGATATATGTCGATTTCTTTTAAGTAGGTTCTTTTATTTTAAGTTTAAAGGAAAATTTATGATCATAAAGCGTGTATTAAATCATAATGCAGTCATAGCACAAAATAATAAGAACGTTGATATCTTGTTGTTTGGTAAAGGAATTGCATTTGGAAAGAAGGTTGGAGATGCGATCCCGCCTTCTTCGATAGAAAAAAGTTTTTTGCTCAAGAATAGCGATAATATGAATCGCTTTACGGAACTATTTATCGATGTTCCTATTGAATTGGTTTATGTTTGTGAGAAAATAATAAATTTAGGCAAGATAACACTTGGAAATCATTTTGATGAGATTATTTACATCAATTTGACAGATCATATCAATTCTAGTATAGAAAGACATAAGGAAGGAGTAGTCGTTACGAACCCTCTTAGATGGGAAATTGCCAAATATTATAAAGAGGAGTTTGAACTGGGGAAAAAAGCATTATCCATCATAAAAAAAGATTTACATGTCGAACTCCCAGTTGATGAAGCAGCCTTCATCGCTTTGCATTTTGTCAATGCGAATTTGGAAAATATTTTTCAAGAATCTTATCGTATTACTGGAATTATCATGAAGATTGAACAAATTATTCAAGACTATTATTCTACAGAATTCAATCAGGATTCTATTGATTATTACCGATTCATCACACATGTTAAATTGTTTGCTCATCGTTTGGTAGAGGGGAATGAATACCATGATGAAGATGATGTGGATCTTTTAGAGTTAATGAAAAAGAAGTATCCAAGAGAGTACCAATGTGGAACTCGAGTAGCGGACTTTATTCGGTTAGAATATGATTATCTACTGAGTCCAAGTGAACTAGTCTATTTAATTGCTCACATTCGGCGTTTAACAAAAAATTTATCATAAGGAGTCTATTATGAAGTACAAGAATACTGCATTGGCAATCCTAGAGGCAGTCGGAGGAGAAAAGAATGTTCTTCGTGCAACCCACTGCGTTACTAGATTGCGACTGGAATTGAAAGATGAGAATATCGTGTCCGATGAACGTGTTAAATCCATTTCTGGAGTACTCGGTATTATGAAGAAAAATGGACAGTATCAAATTATCTTAGGTAATGATGTAGCTAATTACTATAAAGAATTTACTGCATTAGGAAAATTTGATTCTGATTCAGTTCAACAGGTTAAAAAAGCAAATGTCTTAGAACAAGTCATCGAGTATATCGCTGGCTCTATGACACCTCTTATTCCAGCTATGCTTGGTGGAGGTATGATAAAAGTTCTAGTCATTGTCTTGCCGATGTTGGGGCTTTTAAAAGCTGATTCCCAATCTATTTCATTTTTAGCCTTTTTTGGAGATGCACCATATTACTTTATGCCGATTTTTTTGGCCTACTCAGCTTCACAAAAACTCAAAGTTACACCTGCTTTAGCCATGTCGGTTGCTGGTATTTTGCTACATCCTAATTTTGTTCAAATGGTATCTACAGGTGATCCACTTCATTTTTTAGGTGCCCCTGTTACACCTGCTAGCTATGGTTCATCAGTTATTCCAATTCTTATTATGGTTTGGCTAATGAAGTATATTGAAGCTGTTTTTAACAAGGTCACTCCAGCTGTAACGAAAAGTTTCTTACAGCCAACCTTGGTCCTGCTTGTTTCAGGTTTCATAGCTTTAGTTCTTGTTGGACCTCTCGGCGTTATTGTTGGTGAAGGATTATCGCAATTGGTTGAACAAATGCATGGTGTAGCTGGTTGGTTAACTTTAGCAGTTCTTGGAGCAATCATGCCATTTATCGTTATGACCGGTATGCACTGGGCTTTTGCACCGATTTTCTTGGCAGCTTCAATCGCGACACCTGATGTACTGATTCTACCAGCGATGTTAGGTTCTAACTTGGCACAAGGTGCCGCTTCTATGGCAGTTGCATTTAAGAGTAAAAATAGTAACACGAAACAAATAGCCTTTGCAGCTGGATTTTCAGCTTTATTTGCTGGTGTCACTGAGCCTGCTTTATATGGTGTTACTCTAAAGTATAAAAAACCATTGTATGCAGCAATGATTGGTGGTGGTCTAGCAGGATTATTTGTTGGTTTGACAGGTGTAAAAGCATACCTTTTTGCAGTACCTTCTCTCATTGCTTTGCCACAATTTATTTACTCTGAAGCAGCTTCAAACATTACTAACGCTATGATTGCTGCGGCAATTTCAATTATTGTCACATTTATTTTGGCCTATTTCCTAGGTATCGATGAAGAAACGTCAACAGTTAATTTAGAAAAAGTAGCACCTGGCATTTCAAGTAGAAAAAATGTCTTCTCTCCTCTTTCAGGTCAAATTCTCCCTTTAGAAAAAGTAAATGATGCAACATTTTCAAAAAAAATGCTTGGAGAAGGAGTTGCAATTATCCCTAAGGATGGAAAAGTCTATGCTCCATTTGACGGGGCTGTTACTAGTCTTTTTCCAACAAAACATGCAATCGGTTTAACAAGTGATGAAGGGGTAGAGTTGCTTATCCACTTTGGATTAGAAACAGTCGAGCTAAAAGGAAGAGGTTTTGTAAGTCATGTTTCAGATGGGGAAAAAGTTGAAAAGGGTCAATTGATGCTGGAAGTGGATGTAGAAATGCTTGTCGCAGAAGGGTACGATATAGTGACTCCTGTAGTTGTTACAAATACACAGGAATATCTGGATGTTCTCTTGCTTTCGACAAAAGAGGAAGTCAACTATGCTGATGATTTATTAGCAGTCTTATAATTCGAGGAGGGTATATGTCAATTTTTCCAGACAATTTCTTATGGGGAGGAGCAGTAGCTGCAAACCAAGTAGAAGGTGCATATAATGAGGGAGGAAAAGGATTATCCGTTCAAGATGTTCTCCCCAATGGTGGACTGGGTGAAGCTACCCAAGAACCAACGGAAGATAATTTGAAATTAAAAGCTATTGATTTTTACCATCGATACAAGGAGGATATAGCCCTGTTTTCAGAGTTGGGATTTAAGGTATTTAGAACATCAATTGCTTGGAGTAGAATATTTCCGAATGGAGATGAAGAATTTCCAAATGAAGAAGGGCTACAGTTTTATGATGAACTTTTTGATGAACTTCTAAAGAATGGTATAGAGCCTCTTGTAACTCTTTCTCACTATGAAACTCCCCTGTATCTTGCAAGGAAATATCATGGCTGGGTGGATAGAAAAATGATTCAATTTTTTGAAAAATTTGCTCGTACAGTTTTTGAACGATACAAAGATAAGGTTAAGTACTGGTTGACATTTAACGAGGTCAATTCTGTCTTAGAACTGCCTTTTACAAGTGGTGGAATTGACTTGCCGAATGAAGAACTTTCAAAACAAGATTTATATCAGGCCATTCACCATGAACTTGTAGCTTCTAGTCTTGTTACCAAAATTGCTCATGAAATTATTCCGGACTGTAAGGTTGGCTGTATGGTCTTAGCTATGCCGACCTATCCAATGACACCCAATCCTGAAGATGTTTGGGCGGCTCATGCCTATGAAAATTTGAACTATTTATTTTCGGATATACATGTTAGAGGATATTATCCTAATTATGCCAAAAGATACTTTAAAGAAAATGGCATAAAGATTACTTTCGTGGAAGGTGATGAAGAGTTATTAAAAAATAATACGGTTGATTTTCTCTCCTTCAGTTATTATATGAGTATTACTCAGGCAGCAGATCCATCAAAATATTCATCTGGAAAAGGAAATATCTTGGGTGGTTTGGTCAATCCTTATTTAGAAGCTTCTGATTGGGGTTGGCAGATTGATCCAATTGGTTTAAGATTGACACTAAATCGTTATTATGATCGATACCAGATTCCTTTATTCATTGTTGAAAATGGTTTGGGAGCTAAAGATCAGCTAGTGAAGGATGAGGCTGGTGGTTTGACTGTTCATGACGATTATCGAATTCAATACATGCAAGAACACCTTTTACAAGTTGCGGAGGCGATACAGGATGGCGTAGAAGTCATGGGTTATACTTCTTGGGGCTGTATTGATTGTGTATCTATGTCTACCGCACAATTATCTAAAAGATATGGACTAATTTATGTTGATAGAAATGATGATGGAAGCGGCAGTCTAACTAGATATAGAAAGAAATCATTTTACTGGTATAAAGAAGTTATTCAATCCAATGGCAGTATCCTGGGCAATAGCTCAAAATAGACTCTTAAGGTATTAAAAAGTTTTCAGAAAATTTAATCAAAAGTATTGACAAAGTGATTTTGATACCGTATAATCATCTGTAATCAGAAGAAGTAGTAAAGCAGAAGTCTTCAGGGAGCCTGTGGTGCTGAGAACAGGTGGCGGAGTTTTATGAAATGGGCTGATGTGCATTTATGTCTATTTTATGACGTCGTTAGTCGGTCTTGCCGTACCACCAGTACTGCCTTCACCCGACTGTCTAGTCCTAAAATGCCCTAAATTCACAAGGATTGTTTGGTATAGCATACTTTGCGTAGACTGTTTTGGCTGAGTACGAGGCAGGTCGACGCAGCTTATACTGGCGGTATAGCAAGGAGAGTTAACGAAGTAACTAGCCAAAACAGTCACGCAAATGAACTTAAAACAATGATAGTTCGGTCCGCACACCTTACAGTGCAACTCCTTGTTAGAGGAGATGAGATATGGGAGGATTCTAGACAATTCCCATAAGTGAGGTGGCACCGTGTCATTGACGCCCTCGCAGGAAGTTTTTTCCTGCGGGGGCTTTTTCCTTGTCTTCGTAGAGTGCTTTTATATTGCGTCACGTTCGGCTTGCCTAACTTGAGTTATGTCTGCGCCTCCGTTCCTAATCTAAAAGCAATCTACTTTGACAATTATTAACAAAACGAGGTAATCATGATGAAACGATGGCGATGGTGGGATAATATATTGATGACGTAGAAATTGTATATTGTGTATTTTACGAGGAGAATGAATATGTTGAAAAATAAAAATTTACTTGCTACAATTGTTGCCCTTACTGTTATGGTAGTTGCTGCCCTGTTTTTGACGCAAAAAGAACAGAACAATTCAACGAATAGCACAGAAAAAGTCAAAATTGGGGTCCTCCAATTTGTGACGCATGATTCACTAGACGAAATTTACAAGGGAATCAAAGCAGGACTTGAAGAAGGTGGTTATACCACAACGGATAATTTAGAAATTGATTTTATGAATGCAGAAGGTGATCAGTCACAGGTTCAAACCATGAGTAAAAAATTGGTGGACAATGGCAATGAATTATTGATTGGTATCGCAACACCTGCTGCACAAAGTCTTGCCAATGCAACCACAGAATTACCCATTATCATGGGGGCTGTAACAGATCCAGTCGGAGCCAACCTGGTGACGGATTTGAAAAATCCTGGTGGAAATATTACAGGGGTATCTGACCAAACACCAGTAGCAGACGCAGTTTCTCTCATTAAAGAAATTACACCAGACGCTAAAACTATCGGTGTCCTCTATTCTTCAAATGAGGACAATTCAAAAATTCAAGTAGCGGAATTTAAGGCAGCAGCAGAAGAGGCTGGCTATACTGTTCTTGAATATGCAGTTGCTTCTAGTAATGAAATTGCAGCGACAGTAGAGGTCGCAAGTAGTAAAGCAGATGTTCTCTTTACACCAGTAGACAACACAGTTGCCTCAGCATTTTCAACTGTCGTATCTGTGGCAAATAAAACCAAAACTCCGATTTTCACTAGCGTAGAAGACATGGTAGAAGGTGGAGGTATCGCATCTGTTACCCTTAGCCAATATGACTTGGGTGTGGCAACTGGTAAGATGGCTGCGAAAATTCTTGATGGTGCCAATCCAGCGGATACACCTGTACAAATCTTTAACGAGGGTACCGTTGTTGTCAACCAAAAAGTTGCTAAAGAATTAGGAATTACCTTGTCAGATGATGTGATTAGTAAAGCAAGCAAGGTTATTGAATAAGAGATAAGAGAAAAGGAAAAATATGATTGTATCAACAGTTTCACAGGCTCTTTTATGGGCTGTACTAGGTTTGGGAATATTCGTTACCTTTCGGATTCTGAATTTTCCTGATATGACGACAGAGGGGTCTTTCCCGCTTGGAGGAGCGGTTGCTGTTACCTTATTGACGCAAGGAGTTCATCCTATCTTGGCTACTCTAGCAGCAGTTCTTGTTGGCTGTTTGGCGGGCTTTGTCACAGGCTTGCTTTATACCAAGGGGAAAATTCCCACTCTCCTAGCTGGTATCTTGGTCATGTCTTCCTGTCACTCTGTCATTCTATTTATCATGGGTAGGGCAAATCTAGGCTTACTGAATACCAAACGTTTACAAGATTTCCTTCCTTTTTCTGAGCAAGTCAATGGTCTCTTGCTAGGTCTAGGTAGCCTAGCGGTGGTGATTGGTGCCTTGATGTTCTTCCTCTATACTCGCTTTGGACAGGCCTTTATTGCAACCGGGGATAATCCAGATATGGCTCGCAGTTTTGGTATCAATACAAGTCGAATGGAGTTGCTAGGTCTTGTTCTTTCAAATGGGATCATCGCTCTTGCAGGTGCCTTGATTGCACAACAAGAAGGCTATGCGGATGTGTCGCGTGGTATTGGTGTCATTGTGGTCGGTATGGCTAGTCTGATTATCGGTGAGGTAATTTATGGTAACCTTACTATGTTAGAACGATTCTTGGCCATTGTTGTCGGAGCGATTTTCTATCAATTTTTGATTTTGGGAGTGATTTCCTTGGGAATCAATACCAGCTACCTCCGTATCTTCTCGGCCATGATTCTGGCTACTTGCCTCATGGTTCCTGAGTTGAAAAATAAACTTCTGAAAGGAGCCAGTCTGTCACGATGAAAGCAATTGTTGAATTAAAAAATGCCACCAAGGTGGTGACAAACGGTTTTGATGAAGAACGTGTGATTTTGGATAATGTCAATCTGACCATCTACCAGGGTGATTTTATTACCATTTTGGGTGGAAATGGGGCTGGGAAGTCAACCCTCTTTAATGTCATTGCTGGAACCCTACCCTTGACTAGTGGTTCAGTCCATATTCTTGGTGAGGACGTGACCAATTGGCCTGCAGAAAAACGTGCTAAGTATCTGTCACGTGTTTTCCAAGATCCTAAAATGGGTACAGCGCCACGGATGACGGTGGCAGAAAATCTACTGATAGCTAAGTACCGTGGCGAGGGACGGGGCTTAGTGCCACGCAGATTGGCCCAACAGACGGAAGAATTTGCCCAGCTTTTGCCGAGAGTGGGAAATGGTCTAGAAAAACATCTGGACACGCCAGCAGGGCTCTTATCAGGTGGTCAACGCCAGGCATTGAGTTTGTTGATGGCGAGTTTGAAACAGCCTGAACTTTTACTCTTGGATGAGCATACTGCAGCCCTCGACCCTAAGACCAGCCAATCCTTGATGCAATTAACGGACGAGTTGATTGAGACTAAGGGAATGACGGCCCTCATGGTCACTCACCAGATGGAAGATGCGTTGCGTCACGGTAATCGCTTGATTGTCATGAAAAATGGTCAGATTATTCAGGATCAAACGGCTGAAGCAAAATCCAAGATGAAACTGGAAGATTATTATAAGTTGTTTGATTAGTTTGATGTTTATGTGTCAATAAAGATAAAGAAAGAATCCTGTGTTTGGGCAGGATTCTTGTTTTTTATAGTATATTTTTGTAGTAAAATTCGACTATAGGTCTGGCAATTTTTTCAGCCAGCATAACAGGTACAGCATTTCCTATTTGCTTATATTGTTCATTTAATCGATGATTCTCTGTTACATTTAGTTTATTTCCGTTAGAAAATTCAAACCAATCGGGAAATGTTTGAATGCGAGCACATTCTCTGACAGATAGTCTACGATTATGTTTTCCTTGAAAGACCCATGTTTCCTTATCTATTTTCTTCATAGGGAATCCGTGGGGATGTTGAGGTGCTTGTCTAGCACTGGCTTGAATCGTAAAGCTCTGTTCTTCCCAAGATTTCTTACGGTTTCGGCTCATATACATAGAAGAATATGTTGAATCAAAGACATCGCTTGGTTCAAGAGGTAAATCTCCAATTGCATCTTTGAGTGTCACATATTTTTCTTTTTCTGGACCGTGTGTTGCAGGTGGCAGTTGATAGACATAGTTGAATTTCTTCTGAATATCTTTTCTTACACCAATAATAAAAACACGTTCTCTTAATTGTGGAACTCCATAATCTCGTGCATTTACAAGGTGAGCAGTAACGACATAGCCAGCCGCTGCAAAGTCTTCTGAAATTTGTTCTAGCACTTTTCCTTTTCCGAGAGTCATTAGACCTTTAACATTTTCTGCAATAAAGAACTCAGGTTTTGACTGCATAAGTGCACGGATGTAATGAATGTATAAGAAGTTACGCTCATCATCAAGCAAGCGTGGACCTGCAACACTAAAGCCGGGACAAGGAAATCCTCCAAGCATGATATTGGATTTTGGAAAAAGGGAAACTTTTTGGATATTTTTAGAACTTTTGTAAGTCGTATCAGGGAAGTTTTTTAGGTAAGACTGATTTGCTGATTCAAATAAATCATTTGAAAAAATGAAATTGATAAGCTTGTTTCTGTGACTATCATAGGACACCTTTGATTGGAATAGTTGATAAGCTTTTTCTTGACCGTACTGAGCAACAAGGCCAGCTAATTCGACACCTAAATCAAGTCCACCACAGCCACTAAAGAGGGAAACAATATTGATTTTGCTTTCATCGTATTGAATAGTATCAATAACAGCTTGTTCCTTATCTTTTTCCTCTTGAGTAATGGCATCTTCGACTTTTTGAGTTTCTTCTTTGATTTTAGCCTGTAATATTTCTTCAATCTCTTCTACAGTGAAGGTGGATGAAGATATAAATTGCTTGTTTGTTTTTTTCATAAGAACTCCCAACTGAATATATACTTTACAAGTATAACAAAAAAAAATAAACTTGGCCAGTATAAACTATTGTGGGATAATAAAGGTAATAAAAATATATAGGAGTAGTAGAATGGCTAAGCAGACAGTACAAGGAAAAGGATTTGAATATGCTTGTATTACAACTTTTTACAAGGCTTTGACAGAATTGGGTATGAGATGTGAAATTGAAGAGAGCAAGGCCTATCTAACTGCACAAGATAATTTCCAAAAATTAGATGGCATTTTACAGGGAAATATGTTTCAAGCAGCTAAGGCGAGTCTAAATACTATTTTAAAGGCAGAACCAAATCTTTCTAATGGACAGGAATTAGTGACCTTATCCATTTTAGTTGATAAAAGTGGTGGAGATGGTGATGTTAGGGATATTGTATTTATCAAAGGGGAAACTGATTGGGAGATTGGAATTTCTTGTAAACATAATCATCACGCCCTAAAACATTCTAGGCTATCCAATGACATAGATTTTGGTTTGAAATGGTTGGGGATTCCAGTTTCTAACGATTACTTTGAAGCCATCAAGCCTGTATTCACTAGGTTAGCAACTTTGAGGGATGAAACCAAGCACCTTGATAAAGCCGAGCAACATAAGTGGACTATGTTTGAAAATAAAGAGGTGGAGATTTATTTACCTGTTCTTGAAGCTTTTAAATTTGAGTTACTTCGTCTATATGAGCAACATCAGGAAGTCCCCAAACTTCTAATTGAGTATCTACTAGGGCGAAAAGATTTTTATAAAGTCATCGCAAAGGATAAGGAGCGAAAAACGATTGTTCAAGCATTTAATCTAAATGATGCTCTATCTACAAACTATCAATCCATACGACCAAAGACAAAAGTCAAGGGATTATCGACGGTTTTACCAACAAGAATTTTCTCTTTAGATTATAAGAGAGGTTCTAAAAATACTCTGGAGTTGATTATGGATAATGGTTGGTCCATCAGTTTCCGTATTCATAATGCCTCTTCGAGAGTGGAACCTTCCTTAAAATTTGATATTCAGTTAATTGGTATCCCTCAGAGTGTGACAAATGTTGAAGAGTATTGGGAAGATTGATTATCGACATATGGCAATCTGTCTGACGAAAGTCTGGAGTAATCCAGGCTTTTATTATCCTTTGAATTTTTAGTTAAAAAGCAGTATAATATACTAAATATGTCGAGAGGTGCTGTCATGGATAAATTGGTTTTTGAAAGCTTAGCTGACTTGGGAATGGACTACATCGTTGTAGAGCATCCACCAGCTCTGACAACTGAGGAAGCAGACCGTTACATTGAAGGGGTAGAAGGAGTACGGACCAAGTCCATGTTTCTGACTAATAAGAAAAAGACTGCATTTTATTTACTGATCATGGATGACCAGAAGCAGCTGGATATGGACCAGTTTCGTGATTTGGTGGGAGCCAACCGGATTCGGATGGCCTCGAGTGATAGCTTGATGGAAAAAATGCACTTGCCTGCGGGTGTGGTATCTGTTTTTGGCTTGTTACATAATGTTGATAAGGATATTCAAGTCTTTTTTGATAAAGAAATCCTATCCGAACCCATTCTAACCTTCCACCCCAATGTTAATACGAAAACAATTTTTGTAAAGACAGAGGATGTTTTGCGTTTTGTCGAAGAGATTGGCTTTTCAGCAACGATTGTTGACTTGGGGTAATAAAGATGAGAAAATGTTTAGCTATTTGTAGTCTGTTGTGTTGTCTTTTTTTGGTAGGATGTCGGACAGGAGCAGCTTATCAGGCAGAGATTGAACCGATGGAACAATCAGAATTGTATACGGAAAAAGAGATTGAGGCGGCTATTCTTGTAGTTCAAGATTACTTTGATCACCATTTTAACAGTTGTAAATTGCTGACTATCGGTTATAGTGGTGATAATGAAAAGGAATTTGATGAGTGGGCGGAGCACTATGGTGCAGAGGAAGCTATTATCCTAACTTCGTCTTTTAAGGTAGCAGCTGAGGGGGCAGAGCCCACCTTAGAGCCTAATAGTACCCATACGGATTGGAAATGGATTTTAGTGCGGAATGTTGGTGGTGAGTGGGAACATAAGGGACATGGTTACTAATGTATATGTAGAACTTCGTTGATTTTCAGCGGAGTTTTTTGTAAATTTTCTTGAAAAAATGTATAATAGAAGCGATAGCTATTTAGGTATTTCTATTTAAAAGTTGCGTTGATGGTTGAATATAATTTTGAACCAACGTGTGTCTTTTGCAAATAGAACTCCGACATAGCAGACTGTAATTCGACTTGGAACTCCCAAGGACCGTTGGTAAGAAAAATAAAATGGACACCTGTGGGATGTCCAAAAGGAGTAAAGATGAGTACAATTAAAATTATGGCTCTTGGGGGTGTGCGGGAAAATGGAAAAAACCTGTACATTGCCGAAGTGAATGAACATATTTTTGTTTTGGATGCAGGGGCAAAGTATCCTGAGAATGAACAGTTAGGTGTGGATGTAGTCGTCCCAAATTTCGATTATTTGGAAGAAAATAAGCATCGTGTAGCAGGGGTCTTTTTATCTCACGGGCATGCAGATGCTATCGGAGCGCTTCCTTATCTCTTGGAGAAAGTGAAAGTGCCAGTATTTGGTTCGCACTTGACTATCGAATTGGCTAAGCTACTTGTCAAGGGGAATAATGCTACTAAGAAATTTAATGATTTCCATGTTATCAATGCTGAAACTGAAATTGATTTCGGGGATTCAGTGGTATCTTTCTTTCAGACGACCCACTCTATTCCAGAGAGTTTAGGAATTGTCGTTAAGACGGATGAAGGAAATATTGTCTACACGGGTGACTTTAAGTTTGACCAGGCGGCAGATAAGTTTTATCGTACGGATTTTGGGCGATTAGCTGAAATCGGTAACGAAGGTGTGTTGGCCCTCTTGTCAGACTCAGCAAATGCAGATAGCAATGTTCAAGTAGCTAGCATGCATGAGGCTGGGGAGGAAATTCTCAATACGATTGCTGACTGTGATGGGCGTGTTATTGTGGCAGCAGTTGCCAGCAATATTGTACGTATTCAACAGATTTTTGATGCAGCAGAAGCAACTGGTCGTCGTGTCGTGTTGACAGGACATGATGTGGAAAACATTGTCCGAACAGCGATTCAATTGAAAAAACTTCGTTTGGTCAGCGAACGCTTGTTGGTAAAACCAAAGGATATGAACAAGTATGAAGACCATGAATTGATTATTTTAGAAACTGGTCGTATGGGCGAGCCGTTAAATGGATTGCGTAAAATGTCTATCGGTAGACATCGCTACGTTGAAATCAAAGAAGGTGATCTAGTTTATATTGTTACCACTCCAAGTATTTCAAAAGAAGCGGTTGTTGCTCGTGTGGAGAATTTGATTTACAAGGCTGGTGGTACCGTAAAATCTATCACAAAGAATCTTCGCGTCTCTGGGCATGGGAATGCGCGTGATTTGCAGCTCATGCTCAACATCATGAAGCCTAAATATCTTTTCCCAGTTCAAGGGGAGTATCGTCAATTGGATGCTCACGCTAAGGCTGCGCTTGAAATCGGTATGTATCCAGAAAACATTATCATCGTTAAGCGTGGGGATGTCATGGCTTTTGAAGAGGGGGATTTTGTCCATAGCGGAGCGGTTCCTGCTGGTGATGTCATGATTGACGGAAATGCCATGGGCGATGTTGGAAATATCGTCCTTCGTGACCGTAAAATCCTCTCAGAAGACGGTATCTTTATCGTGGCTATCACTGTCAACCGCCGTGAGAAAAAAATCATTTCTAAAGCCAAGGTCAATACTCGTGGTTTTGTCTACGTGAAAAAGAGCAAGGACATCTTGCGTGAGGCATCAGAATTGGTGAATACAACGGTGGAAAATTATTTTACAAAAGATAGCTTTGACTGGGCAGAGCTTAAGAGTGCTGTTCGCGATGATTTAGCAAAATTCCTCTTTGACCAAACTAAACGTCGCCCAGCTATTTTGCCGGTAATTATGGAAGTCAAGTAAGCTGATTTATAATACATAAGAAGAGCCGAGGGAAACTCAGGCTCTTTACCATAAGGAGAAGATTTATGGCAATAATGAAAATTGAATACCACTCAGAAGCTCTAGATATGTCTAGACAGGTTACGGTTTTATATCCAGATCGCAATCGTGTGGAAAATCCTGATGACAACGACATTCCTGTCCTATATCTTTTGCACGGTATGGGAGGCAATCAGGATTCCTGGCTGAATCGTTCTACAGTGGAACGGTTGGTTCGTTATACCAATCTTATCGTGGTTATGGTCAATACAGATAAAGGTTGGTATACCAATACCACTTACGGTATGAATTACTTCGATGCCATTGCAGTAGAGTTGCCTCAAATTCTCAAACGATTTTTCCCAAATATGTCTGACAAGCGGGAGAAGAATTTTATCACTGGTTTGTCTATGGGTGGTTATGGGACTTTCAAGATTGCCATGATGACCAATCGTTTTTCACATGCAGCTTCGCTTTCAGGGGCATTGTATTTTGATTTTGATAATCCAGCGACAGCAGAATTGGGAAGTCTTTCGTATTGGCGAGGAGTATTTGGTGACATTTCTGATAAACAGAATCCAAATAATTTGTTAGAAATTGCTAAACAATCCGATAAAAAGACCAAATTTTATGCCTGGTGTGGTGAGGAAGATTTTCTCTTTGAAGGGCATCAAAAGGCAGTTGGGGAGTTGAAAGAGCTGGGATGTGATATAGAGGCGAGTTTCGGACCTGGTAAACATGAGTGGTACTACTGGAATCAGCAGATTGAGAAAGTATTGGCTTGGTTGCCAATTGATTTCAAATTGGAAGAAAGACTGTCCTAGTTTTTAAGAAAAGTTTCAGAAATTATGGCTATACTAAAACCTATTTCTAGAAAGAGGTATAGTCTATGAAACTTATTGTAAATATTCTACGGTGGATTTGGCGGACATTTTGGGGTCTGATTTGGTTATCAATGGTGTTATTGGCTTGTGGTCTAGGTCTATTATTCTATTTTCAACAGGAAGCAGCGCCTCAGATGTTACAAACACTAGCTCAAGAAGTGCAATTGATGGTCAAAGGACAGTCTGAAGTGACGATTGAAGAAGGTGTTAATACCATTAAGCACCTGACGACTGATACGGTCAATACAGCTGATCATGGTCGATGGGAAAGCAATACTGCGACTGTTTACATTGAAACTCAGAATCCAACATTTGTAGCTGCCTATGAAATAGCCATTGCAAATTGGAATGCGACAGGGGCCTTCACTTTTGTGATGACAAGTGATCCAAATCAGGCTGATATTATTGCGACTGAGATGAATGATGGAAATACCCAGGCAGCAGGTGAGGCCAATTCAACGACTAACTTATTAACCAATTATTATAGCTCTGTAACAGTGCGTCTGAATAGTTTTTATTTATTAAACGACCAATATGGTTATGATATGGATAGAATTATCCATACAGCTGAGCATGAATTGGGCCATGCTATTGACCTAGATCATGAAGATAGTCAGACCTCTGTTATGGAATCGGCAGGTTCAAATCATGGTATTCAGCAGGCAGATATTGATGCGGTCCTTGCCTTGTATTCAGAATAGAAGGGAAAATATGCTTCGAACAATTACAAACACAATAAAACGTTATCCTGAGCAAGCTCTGCTCTTTCTTTATAATGCTGGGATCTTTGCATGGATGCAGTCTACCAGCCATTCGATTATGGAACAAATTGGTATAGATAGTACTTGGTTTGATAAAATCCCCGAACCTATCAAGGCCTGGACAGGTGCAAGTCTAGAGAGTATGCAAACCTTACTCAATTCTTCCGCTTGGGGATGGCTGATTGTATCTATGATATTGATGTTGGTCATCCGCTTTGTCAAGGGCTTGATTAAGTTTGTCATCATGCTGATTATTATCGGCGGTGGTCTTTATCTACTTTGGCAGAATAAGGAATTGCTTAGCGGTTTGGTCTAAATATTTTTTGAGAAGGACAGTGACGGTAAAGTCGCTGTTTTTTTGCTGAAATCAGAAAAAGGATTCCGCACTGTTACCCTAAATTATGGTACAATATTTTTATGATTATTTTAAGTGGAAACAAGATTGAACGCTCTTTTGCGGGCGAAGTTTTATTTAACAATATCAACATTCAAGTGGACGAGCGGGATCGGATTGCCCTTGTCGGAAAAAATGGAGCAGGCAAGTCTACTCTGCTCAAAATCCTTGTCGGGGAAGAAGCAGCGACAAGCGGAGAGATTTCAACCAAGCGTGATTTGTCCCTCTCCTATCTGGCACAGGACAGCCGTTTTGAGTCGGCAAATACTATTTACGATGAAATGCTCCATGTCTTTGACGATCTGCGGATGACGGAGAAACGCCTGCGGTCTATGGAAGAGCAAATGGGCAGTCTTTCTGGTAATGAACTCGACCAGCTCATGAAGACCTATGATAGTCTGTCGGAGGAATTTCGTCTGGCAGGTGGTTTTAGCTATGAGGCAGACATCCGTGCCATTTTGAATGGTTTTAAGTTTGACCAGACCATGTGGGACATGAAGATCTCCGAACTCTCCGGCGGTCAGAATACTCGACTTGCTCTGGCAAAAATGCTTCTTGAAAGCCCAGAACTCTTGGTCCTGGACGAGCCGACCAACCACCTGGACATCGACACGATTGCTTGGCTGGAAAACTACCTAGTGCATTACAAGGGAGCCTTGATTATCGTCAGCCATGACCGCTATTTCTTGGACAAGGTGGCGACACTGACACTGGACTTGACCAAGCATTCCTTGGATCGCTATGTGGGCAATTATTCTCAGTTTGTTGAGCTTAAAGAGCAGAAGTTGCAAACGGAATTGCAAAACTATGAAAAGCAGCAGAAGGAAATTGCTAAGTTAGAAGACTTTGTCCAGAAAAATATCGTCCGTGCTTCGACCACCAAGCGTGCCCAGGCTCGACGGAAAAAATTGGAAAAGATGGACCGATTGGACAAGCCAACTGCCCATAACAAGTCTGCTAACATGACCTTCCAGTCGGACAAGACTTCAGGAAATATCGTCTTGACAGTGGAAAATGCTGCGGTGGGTTACGATGGGGATATCCTTTCTCAGCCCATTTCTATTGACCAACGCAAGCTAGATGCTATTGCCATTGTCGGTCCCAATGGAATCGGAAAAACTACCCTACTCAAATCCATCATCGGAGCTCTGCCATTTATCAAAGGGGAAACCAAGCTAGGTGCCAATGTGGAAGTGGGTTACTACGACCAGACCCAGTCAGCCCTAACACCTTCCAATACAGTCTTGGAGGAGCTCTGGTCAGCCTTTCCGACTACGCCTGAAGTGGAGATCCGCAACCGCCTTGGAGCGTTCCTCTTCTCAGGAGATGATGTCAAAAAGTCCGTGTCCATGCTGTCTGGTGGGGAAAAAGCCCGCCTGCTCCTCGCTAAGCTGTCCATGGAAAACAACAACTTCCTCATCCTCGACGAGCCGACCAACCACCTGGACATCGACAGCAAGGAGGTCCTGGAAAATGCCCTAATCGACTTTGACGGAACCCTGCTCTTTGTCAGCCACGACCGCTATTTCATCAACCGCGTAGCCACCAAGGTGCTAGAAATCTCGGAAACGGGCTCCACGCTCTACTTGGGCGACTATGATTATTATTTAGAGAAAAAGGCAGAGCTGGAAGTAGAATCCCAGCCTGACCAGCTAGAAAGCACCAGCCAATCAGCCGGAGCCATGGACTACCAAGCCCAAAAGGAAAACCAAAAAGAGCAACGCAAACTGGCCCGCCGCATCGAGCAAATCGAGGCAGAAATTGACAACATCGAAAACCACCTGAGCGAGCTCAACCAAGCCATGCTAGAAACCAACGACATCGGCCAATTGACCGATTACCAGAAAGAAATCGACCAACTGACCAGCCAACAAGAAAGTCTCATGGAAGAATGGGAAGAATTATCTGAGCAGATGGGGTAAGAAATAAGATGATCCAACAGAATACAGAAACACTCGAAGATAACTTACGATTTAATAAATTATCCAAACTGATTCAGACAAAATTGTCCCAATATTTTGAAACCTATCCTTCAGCTGTCCAGTGCCAATTAGTTTGTTTTGATAGAGATGAAACTCGTAGAAAAGTCCTTAGCTATGACATTTATTCCGATTTTGATAAGCTCTTCTGGGTAGAGTCAATAGCAAAGCCTATTTCTAGTTATTCCTACGGACATCAAATTGATAAAAAAGATATAGACAAACTAGATAGGGAGTTTATCTTGGATACTTTTCTTGGAATAGATGAAGAAAGAGGATAGATTTTCATGACCAAACACCAACGTTTTGCCAATAGCGACCAATTTTTTGCCTGTCCACATTGTGGGCAGGCTCTAGACCTTGACCTCAACAGCCTCCGCTGTCCCAACCGCCACACCTTTGACATCGCCAAGCAGGGCTATGTCAATCTGGCACCCCAAGTCAAGCAGTCCGCCAACTACCACAAGTCTAGCTTTGAAAACCGCCAGGCCTTTTTAGAGGCGGGCTATTACGACCATCTCTACGAGGCTTTGGAGGGAAAAATAGCAGAGCTGGGGTTATGTTCTGTCCTAGACATCGGCTGTGGAGAGGGCTTTTATTCCCGTAAGTTAGCTGAGAAAATGGACTTGGACATTCTTGCTTTTGATATTTCCAAGGATTCTATTCTCTTGGCAGCCAAATCTAACAGGACCAAGTCGGTCAAATGGTTTGTCGGTGACTTGACCAAGTTACCTATTCAAGATAAGACCATTGACGGCATCTTGGACATCTTTTCCCCAGCCAATTATCAGGAATTTGCCAGAGTGCTGAAAGCTGGTGGAGCTATTCTAAAATTAGTCCCAGGCCCCAATCACCTCAAGGAGCTCCGCCATTTAGCCAAAGACCAACTCCGCAAGGAATCCTATGACAACCAGGATATCGTGGACCATTTCAAGTCTTACCTGGGGCAGGTGGAGCAAGTGCTAGTCAGTCGGACCCTGCCGATTACAGAAGACCACTCCCAAATTTTGGCAGACATGACACCCCTCTTTTTCCAAGTAGACCAGTCCAAGCTGGATTTGAGTCAGCTGACGGAGATTACGATTGAGGGACTGCTTTTGGTTGGGAGAATATAGATGAAAAAGCCTTTGTTAAATGATTTTGAATTGATTGTTTGAATATATAATTAGTTACTATCAGGTATTTTATTAATAATTAGCGAGTTCGTTATTCAAGTTTATTAGAGTTTTGTAGAGACGAGATTTTCAAGTGCTCAAGTATTTATAATTTTGCCTTTAATCTTGAAAATTGAAATCTTATAGACAATCTTTTCGATTTTTTTCTCGGAATCGTTGGGTAAGCTTTGCCATTTTATTAGTTTGACTTATTAGAGAAATAAATCTCATTATTCATTGAAACTCTTGCAAAAAAAAATGTATAGTATAATGACCAGTATCAGATAGATTTAAATCTATCTTCAGAAAAAGGAGATTCAAATGAAAAAAAGTAGTTTATATTCTAAGCTTTTTATTGGTGGATTATCTATTTCATTTTTGGTAGCTTGTTCATCAAATCAAACAACTTCGAGTTCATCGCAAAGTGTGTCAGAAGGAAATAATTTTGCGTTTGTGCAAAAGGCTAATGAGAATGTTGAAAATATTTGGTATGTTATTGAAGATTCAAATGATGACTATCAACTTTCAAAAGATGATAAAATTGAAACGGTTTATTTAACAAAAAATGGAAAGATGGATGTTTATCATGTTGGTAGTCTGCCTGGAGAGGAACCTCTGACCTTATCATTTCTGAAAGACAAGAGTAACAGTGAGATTAAAGAATTGGTTCGACAAAGTGCTGAAGCCCATTTTAGTGAAATCTTAGAATATAACTCATTATCAACTAAAATATCAATTGATGATCTATTAAATAGACCTGTTAAAGCTACTGTAGAAACGGATTCTACCGGTAATACAGTTGTTGAAGAAACAATTCGATATGCGACTTTCAACGTTGATTCAGATAATAATGTTGTTCCAGATGAAAGTTATAATACATTTAATTCAACTATTTCGGGCTATATATACGATACGTATTATGTTGGATATGCCGGAAATGGTACAACTAAAAGTAGTTTTTTAGTTATCTCAGCCCCTGATGAAAATGTCTCAATTTCATTTGATACATTGGATACTGAGAATGTTTCAGAAGAATAGTGGTACTATAAAAAGATATATAATAATTGTACCTTTTAATTTATAAAATTTGCCATCAATTTGACATTGGATTACTAATAGAATTAGCAACGGCCTTGTCCCTCATTTAAAGAGGTACAAGGCCGTTCTTACTTTCTTGAAAAATTTATAGACGTAACTATATCGAACTCTAGGATGTTTTATAGATCTGAGAAATCTTTCTAATCAATGGATAAACTCGAGCAAGCCATTACAAACTATATCTATTATTACAACAACTAATGAATCAAAACAAAACTAAAAGGACTTAGTGTTATGTAATACAGAACTAAATCCTTCCATTATTTATTTATCTAACTTTTGGGGGTCAGTACATTGCAGGGATGTGTTATTTTATTTTTATGAAATACTGATTAATGAAACATAGCTGCAATCCCCAAAATTTGAGATAAACCAACTTTAGCTATTTCTTCCAATATATATTTGTATATCAAAACTGGCTAAAAAAGTACTTCATAATAAACTTAGTCCTTTTAATAGTTTTATTATGGGATGCAATAAAGGTTGATGGTTAAATTTAGTGCTTTATTATATTTATCCTTCAAATTCTGCCTTGCTTTTCACATCGCCATATTCTTCAGCGACTTCTTTGCTGAGGATGTCAGCGTAGCTGGCAAGTTGGATGTCTTGTCCGTATTTTTTGCGGAGGGCAGTTGTGACTAGGCGGTAGGCTAGGTTGGCATTGCGAGAGAGGATTGGTCCGTGGAAGTAGCTGCCGAAGGTGTTTTTGTAATGTAGGCCTTCGCCACCGTCTTCCTTATTGTTGCCATTGCCATAGACGACCTTGCCCAGCGGTTTTTGGTTGTCAGCTAGGAAGGTACGGCCTTGGTGGTTTTCAAAACCGTAGTAGGTTTCGTTGAATTCATCATTGTGAATTTTGATGTCACCGATGTAACGGTTGTTGGTCTGGTTGAGGGTGTAGTGGCCCATGATTCCTAGACCGTCAATCTTGCGACCGCCAGCTTCAATATAATATTGACCGAGCAACTGGAAGCCACCGCAGATAGCTAGCATGACGCCATCGTTTTCGATAAAATCTGCTAGGCTGTCTTTTTTTGTCGGTAAATCTTTTGCAAGAATGGATTGTTCATAGTCCTGACCACCACCGAAAAAGGCGATGTCGTAGAAATTTTTATCAAATTCATCTGTCAGCGAAACGATGTCCACCTGAACACGAGCCCCCAGCTTTTCAGCCACATACTTGAGCATGAGGATATTGCCATTGTCACCGTAGGTGTTCATCAAATCACCGTAGAGGTGAGCGATGTGGAGATCGTAAGTGTAGTCTTTTTCAGGACTTTTTAATGACGTATAGACCATTATTTCATCTCCTTTCCAACTGCTTGGCGTTGAGCCAGCAGGTCGCGGAATTCCAGCATAGCTGTATAAGTGGCTAAAATATAAGCATGTTGGCTACTCGATTGCTCAATCAAGGTCATGATGTCTTCTAGTTTTGGTGTTTCAGTAATCTGGTTCTCAGGATAGCCAGTCACACGGAGGCGACGGGCAATTTCAGACGAACGAACACCGCCTGCAAAGACTTGTGGAATGTCCATTTGAGTGATTTGTTCAAAGTCAGCGTCCCAAATCCAGCTGGTATCAATTCCGTCAGCGTAGTTGGCATTGAGAAGGACGGACAGGCTAAAATCGTATGGAGCCAGTTTCATCATTTCAATGGCCTGGGTTGCACCGACAGGGTTTTTAATCAAGACCAATGTACAATCTTTATCACCCAACTTAAAGGTTTCTTGGCGACCAAAGACTGCCTTGGATTTGTCAAATCCTGCCTTGATTTTCTCAGGAGATACACCGAAAAATTCTGCTACGCTGACAGCTGCTAGGGCATTGTAGATGTTGTAGAGGCCTCCGATGTTGATTTTGTAATCCTGACCATCAATGGCAAAGGTAGAAGAAGTATTGGTGATTTCTTTCAAGTCTGTCAACTTATAGTCCAGCTCAGGTCGGCTAAAGCCACAGTTGGTACAGATATAGCTACCCAAGTTAGCGTAGGTATTGAGCTTGTACTGGATAATCTGGTGGCAATGTGGGCAGAGAACGCCTTCTGTATTGTAATGGGCCAGGCGAGGCTCATGCTCTTCCGTTGCAAAACCGTAGTATTTTACTGGATTGATAACGTTCGTCGAGTTAAAAAGCGGACTATCACCATTGGCCAAAATAGTTGCCTGCGGAGCTTTTGCAGCCCCGTCCAAAATCATCTGGTAGGTGGTATAAATCTCACCATAGCGGTCCATTTGGTCGCGGAAGATATTGGTGAAGACAATCAGGCTAGGCTTGATAAAGTCGGTGACACGGGCCAGACTGGCTTCATCAATCTCCAAGACGGCAATCTTCTTGCCATTTTTATTTTTCTTGGCAGATAAAAAGGTGGCTGTAATCCCTGTAATCATATTGGCGCCGCTGGTATTGGTCGTAATTTCTCCAAAGGCTTCTTGGAGGATGCCAACTGTCAGGGCGGTGGTCAGGGTCTTACCGTTAGTACCTGTCACAACAACGACTTCATAATCCTTAGCCAAACTATCTAAAATATGTTTATCGAATTTGAGGGCAATTTTTCCAGGCAGGGTAGTACCACGTCCTAGTTTTTTCAAAATGAACTGGGAACTTTTTCCTGCTAGAATACCCAAAGCTGTATTTATTTTCATGGGACTATTTTATCATAAAGGTCACTGATTTTCTAGAATGGAGTGTGTTGGAATGTGATATATTCCTGCAGTAAATCTGTAATATTTTTAACAGGAAGGTCACTATTTTCTAAAGAAAAGGGGAAAAAATATGGTATAATGAGTACATTACTATGTATGAGTTAGAAAGTATGAGAATGATATGTTAAACCTAAACCAGTTACTGGATACAGGGTATTGGTCGAGTTTGATAGCCAGTCCTTGGACCGCACTGTTGCACCTAATTGATATTAGTATAGTTGTTTATTTGATTTATAATTTTAGTAAGGCTATTGCAGGTACTAAAATTATGACATTGATTCGAGGGGTTTTTCTCTTCATTATTGTCCAGATTATAGCTAGTTTATTCGGTCTGCAGACGATTGCTTGGCTGATTAATCAAGTAATCACGTATGGGGTTATTGCAGCAGTAGTTATTTTTGCACCAGAGTTGCGTGCTATGCTTGAAAAACTCGGCAGGACAACTCAGATTTTTGGGACAAATACAGTGAGTGCAGAAGAAAAGCTAATTGTTGCTTTTCTCAAATCTGTTGCTTATATGTCTCCGCGTAAAATTGGTGCACTTGTGGCAGTAGAACAAGCCCAAACATTGCAAGAATATAGAGCAACGGGGATTCCTCTTAATGCGGAGATATCTCAGGAATTGTTAATAAATATTTTCATCCCGAATACACCGTTACACGATGGGGCCGTAATTGTCAAGGAAGACAAAGTAGCGGTTGCTTGTGCTTATTTGCCCCTGTCAGAGAGCGCAGGAATTTCAAAGGAATTTGGAACACGCCACCGTGCAGCCATTGGCTTATCGGAGGTATCTGATGCGTTTGTGTTTATTGTTTCTGAAGAAACTGGCAGTATCTCTATTGCACGAAACGGGATATTCAAACATGACTTGACTTTGGATGAGTTTGAAGCAGAGTTGCGAGCGACTTTTATTTCTGAAAATGTAGAGAAAAAGTCCATCTGGAAGCGATTAGGAGGTGGCAAACATGAACGATAAGTTTAAAGCTGTAGGTCACTTAGCCCTATCTATTTTTCTAGCATTGTTGCTCTTTTTCTATGCAACAACCACCAACTATAAAAATTCAGAATCAGCTGCACAGAACACGGAGTCAGAAACCTATGTTCACACACTGAGTAATGTACCGATTGAAATTGAATATGATACAAACAAGTATTTTATTTCTGGACTTTCTTCGACGGTGGCAGTTGAATTAAGGGGCTCTAATCGTGTTCTCCTACAGAGAGAATCCGATGAGTCAACTCGGACGTTTCAAGTGACTGCGGATTTGAGAGAGTTGAGTGAGGGGACACAGACTGTCAAGCTACAATTGACCAATTTGCCAGCAGGAGTGAGTGCGACACTGGCACCTGATGCGATTACCGTTAAGATTGGTAAAAAAGTTAGCAAGGCATTCCCAGTAGCAGGTCGAGTCTATAGTAATCAATTGGCAGAAGGGTACAGTCTGTCTAAGGTTTCAGTCAACATAGATACCGTTAAAGTGACAACGGATGAAGAAACAATGGCTAAGATTGATCGGGTCGAAGCTGTTGCGATGGATGTGAGCAATCTGTCTGAGAATTATAGTGGTACAGCTAAATTACAGGCTGTAGATAGCGACGGCAATGTCTTGCCAGTTGTACTGTCTCAGACGGAAGCAAATATGCAAATTATACTTACAAAAACAAAATAAGAGGTTATGAAAATGGGTAAATATTTTGGGACAGATGGTGTCCGTGGAGAAGCAAACGTAGAATTAACGCCAGAATTAGCATTCAAATTGGGTCGTTTTGGTGGTTATGTCCTTAGCCAGCATGAGACGGATGTTCCTCGTGTCTTTGTGGCGCGTGACACACGTATCTCAGGTCAAATGTTAGAGGTTGCCTTGATTGCAGGACTTCTATCAGTAGGGATTCATGTGTATAAATTGGGAGTTTTGGCGACACCGGGTGTTGCCCACCTAGTCAAAACTGAAAAAGCAAGTGCAGGTGTCATGATTTCTGCAAGTCATAACCCAGCGCAAGATAACGGTATCAAATTCTTTGCTGGTGATGGTTTCAAATTGGATGATGCATTGGAAGCAGAAATTGAGGCTCTTCTTGACGCTGAGGAAGACACATTGCCACGCCCATCTGCTCAAGGTTTAGGAGATGTGGTAGAATATCCAGAAGGTTTACGTAAGTACCAGCAATTCTTGGTGTCAACTGGTACAGATTTGGACGGTATGAAAGTTGCACTCGATACAGCCAATGGTGCCGCAGCAACATCTGCACGTCAAATTTTTGTAGATTTGGGAGCAGATTTGACAGTAATGGCTGAAAAGCCAGACGGTTTAAATATCAATGAAGGCGTTGGCTCAACCCACCCAGAAAAATTGCAAGAACTGGTCAAGGAAACAGGTAGTCAAATTGGACTTGCCTTTGATGGTGACAGTGACCGCTTGATTGCCGTCGATGAAAATGGTGATTTAGTAGACGGTGACCGCATCATGTACATCGTTGGTAAATACCTTTCTGATCGAGGTCTATTGGCCAAAAATACAATTGTGACCACAGTTATGTCCAACCTTGGTTTCCATAAGGCTTTGGATCGTGAAGGTATTGAAAAAGCTGTGACCGCAGTTGGTGACCGTTATGTGGTTGAAGAAATGCGCAAGGAAGGCTACAATGTCGGTGGTGAGCAGTCAGGACATGTGATTCTAATGGATTATAACACCACAGGCGACGGCCAGTTGACCGCTGTGCAATTGACCAAAATCATGAAAGAAACTGGTAAGAAGTTGTCAGAATTGGCAGCAGAAGTGACCATTTATCCACAAAAATTGGTCAATATCCGTGTGGAAAACAGCATGAAAGACAAGGCTATGGAAGTGCCTGCTATTGCAGCTATCATTGAAAAAATGGAAGCAGAAATGGCTGGCAACGGTCGTATCTTGGTTCGCCCAAGTGGTACTGAGCCCCTCTTGCGTGTCATGGCAGAAGCGCCAACGGATGCTGAAGTCGATTACTATGTGGACACCATTGCCGATGTGGTCCGTGCGGAAATTGGTTTGGATTAAGAAAAAGACAGAGACTGGAAGGATTTCCAGCCTCTTTTGTGAGGAAATATGAGTATTTTAGAAGTAAAGAATTTAAGTCATGGTTTTGGTGACCGCGCAATTTTTGAGAATGTCTCCTTCCGTCTCTTGAAAGGGGAACATATCGGACTTGTCGGTGCCAATGGAGAAGGGAAATCGACCTTCATGTCCATCGTGACAGGTCAATTGCAGCCAGATGAAGGCAAGGTTGAATGGTCACGTTATGTAACGGCAGGTTATTTAGACCAGCATGCTAAATTAGAAAAGGGTCAATCAGTCCGTGATGTCTTGCGGACAGCATTCGATGAACTTTTCAAGACAGAAGCTCGTATCAATGACATTTACATGTCTATGGCAGAAGAGGGTGCCGATATGGATGCCCTCATGGAAGAGGTTGGCGAGCTACAAGACCGTCTGGAAAGCCGTGATTTCTATACGCTTGATGCCAAGATTGACGAAGTGGCGCGTGCGCTTGGTGTCATGGACTATGGCATGGACAAGGATGTGACGGAGTTATCAGGGGGACAACGGACTAAAGTTCTTCTTGCAAAATTGCTCCTGGAAAAGCCTGACATCTTGCTTCTGGATGAGCCGACCAACTACTTGGATGCTGAACACATTGACTGGCTCAAACGCTACTTGCAGAACTATGAAAATGCCTTTGTCTTGATTTCGCATGACATTCCTTTCTTGAATGATGTGATTAACATTGTCTACCATGTGGAAAATCAACTCTTAACCCGTTACACAGGCGATTACTATCAATTCCAAGAAGTCCATGCCATGAAGCGGGCTCAGTTGGAGGCTGCCTATGAGCGCCAGCAGAAGGAAATCGCAGACTTGCAGGACTTCGTTAACCGTAATAAGGCCCGTGTTGCAACTCGAAACATGGCCATGTCTCGTCAGAAGAAATTGGACAAGATGGAGATTATTGAGCTTCAAGCAGAGAAACCAAAGCCATCATTTGATTTCAAAATGGCTCGGACACCAAGTCGCTTTATCTTCCAAACGACTGATTTGGAAATTGGTTATGACCGTGTATTGACACGTAACCCGCTCAATCTGACCTTTGAACGCAACCAGAAGATTGCCATTGTCGGTGCCAACGGTATCGGTAAATCCACTCTTCTTAAAAGTTTGCTGGGGATTATTCCACCGCTCGGTGGTTCTGTGGAGCGTGGAGAGTATCTGGAACTAGGCTATTTCGAGCAAGAAGTAGCTGGTGGCAATCGTCAGACCCCACTGGAAGCCGTTTGGGATGCCTTTCCAGCCCTTAACCAGGCAGAAGTACGAGCAGCCTTGGCTCGTTGCGGTCTGACTTCCAAACATATCGAAAGCCAAATTCAAGTTCTTTCAGGTGGTGAGCAGGCCAAAGTTCGCTTCTGTTTGCTTATGAACCGTGAAAACAATGTCCTAGTTCTTGACGAGCCGACTAACCACTTGGATGTGGATGCCAAGGATGAACTCAAACGTGCCCTTCAAGCCTATAAGGGCTCAATTCTCATGGTCTGCCACGAGCCTGATTTCTATGAAGGCTGGGTTGACGATGTGTGGGACTTCAATGACTTGACTTAGATTGAAAGCTATCGAAAGGTAGCTTTTTCTTTGTGCTTATACTATAATAGAATTAGCATAGTAAAGGAGGTGAAAAATGAAAAGAACAGAACGAGGTCAGATTTGCTAGGCCTCTCTAGAGGAAGTAAAACGGTCTGGGGATAGACCGTTTTAGCTCAACAACTAGAAATAAAGACTTGTTGACGAACTCTTTTTGACCAGTCGAGTTCTTTCCCATTCGCGTTTCTTTGACAGTCGGAAAGACAGTGCCACTTGACTGGTTTGAAAAGGCCCAAGGCAAGAAAGTGCTGGGTTTGGCCTGTGGTGGTGGTCAACAGGGACCAATTTTTGCGGCTCATGGCTATGAGACAACTATTTTGGACTTCTCCAAGGAACAGCTGGACAAGGATCGCTTGGTTGCTGAGCGAGAAAATCTGGATTTGCAAACGGTCCAGGCAGATATGACACAAGCCTTTCCTTTTGAAGACGAGAGTTTTGACATCATCTTTTGTCCGATTTCAAATGTTTATATCGAAGATTTGACCAATATGTGGCAGGAGTCTTATCGCGTTTTGAAAAAGGGAGGGTTGCTCATGGTTGGTTACATGAACCCTTGGATTTATCTCTTTGATGCTGATGATGTTTGGGAGCATCCAGACAGAGCATTGATTCCAATGTACAGCCTACCCTTCAACGCACCACAATTAGAAGAAGCAGGACAAATTACGATTGACCCAGAATATGGCTATGAATTTAGCCACACCTTAGAAGAACAGATTGCTGGGCAATTAAAGGCAGGCTTTGCCATGATTGATTTTTATGAATCCAAAGACAGTCGGAATCGCTTGACTCAATTTGCCTCAGATTACCTAGCGAATTTATCGATAAAGTGGTAGAAACAAGCCACCGAAAGATGGTCTTTTCAACTCAGTAGGTAAAGTTGAAATGATTGTGCAAGATTTTTCAGGCTTCCACTGTATAATATCTCATTTTTTATGCTATTGACCAACCTTCGTTTTTCTGCTATGATTGAAAAATGTTTGTTTGGAGGTAAATGAGTGAATAAAATAATATCTGTATGGAAAAAAATGAATTTAATCCGAAAAATCGGAATTGGTGTTGTTTTGGGAGTGTTACTAGGCTTAATTGCTCCAAAAATAACGGTCATTGCTCTCTTTGGTAGCCTATTTGTAGGAGCATTGAAAGCCATAGCCCCTCTTTTGGTTCTGACACTAGTTGCACATGCTCTATCACAAGCTCCTGCTGGTCAAAAATCGAATATGAGGATAGTTATCTGCTTGTATCTATTTGGTACTTTTGCGGCGGCCTTCATTGCTGTAGGAGCAAGCTATTTATTCCCTATTAAACTGGTTCTTTCTACTACAACGACTACGGACATTACTCCTCCACAAGGGATTGCTGAAGTATTCCAAGACCTCTTGTTGAAGGTCGTTGACAATCCAATCAATGCTCTTGCAACGGCTAATTATATTGGTGTGTTGACATGGGCGGCAGTGTTTGGCTTGGCCTTTCGTCATGCAAGCAAGACAACCAAAGATTTATTGCAATCTGCGGCAGAAGTGACTTCTAAAGTTGTAGGATGGATTATTGGTCTGGCACCATTTGGTATCATGGGCTTGGTTTTCGATACCATTGCAAATAATGGTCTGACAGCTTTAAAAGACTATGGTTTACTGCTCTTACTCTTGGTTGGAAGCATGATTTTTGTCGCGCTTGTTGTCAATCCCTTGATTGCTTTTCTTGTAATGAAGAAAAATCCGTACCCGCTGGTATTTGAATGTCTTCGAGTTAGTGGGGTTACGGCATTTTTTACAAGAAGTTCAGCAGCTAATATCCCTGTCAATATGCAGCTCTGCAAACGCTTAGGAGTGGATCCAGATACATACTCAGTATCCATTCCGCTCGGTGCCACAATTAATATGGCTGGCGCGGCTATTACGATTAATATTTTAACAATGGCAGCTGTTCATACACTTGGCATCAGTGTTGATTTCAGCTCAGCTCTTCTTTTATCCGTTGTTGCATCACTATCAGCAGCAGGAGCATCTGGGGTAGCCGGTGGCTCGCTTCTCCTCATCCCAGTAGCATGTAGTCTTTTTGGTATTCCAAATGAGTTAGCCATGCAAGTAGTTGGAGTCGGATTTGTGGTCGGAGTGATTCAGGACTCTTGTGAAACAGCCCTCAACTCATCAACCGATGTTTTGTTTACAGTTGTGGCAGAACGTTCTGCCTGGAAAAAATAGAAAGAAGTTGGGAGACCAACTTTTTTTCTTCGCTTTACTTGTGAAATCTCTTTCATTTTGTGATAAAATAGACTTACTTTGATACTGAAAAGGAGAACATATGACAGTAAATTTTAGAGCAGAGTTTGACAAACGCAAGGATGAGTTTCTAGCGGACCTCTTTGACCTCCTACGCATCAATTCTGAGCGTGACGACAGCCAGGCAGATGCCCAGCATCCATTTGGACCTGGCCCAGTGCGTGCCTTGGACAAGTTTCTAGAAATTGCTCAGCGTGATGGTTATCCAACCAAGAACGTTGACAACTACGCAGGTCACTTTGAGTTTGGTGAAGGCGACGAAGTCCTTGGTATTTTCGGTCACTTGGACGTGGTGCCAGCAGGAAGCGGTTGGAACACTGACCCATACGAGCCGCAAATCATTGACGGCAAGCTCTTTGCCCGCGGATCCTCTGACGACAAGGGACCGACCATGGCTTGCTACTACGGCTTGAAAATCATCAAGGAGTTGGGCCTTCCGACTTCTAAAAAAGTCCGCTTCATCGTCGGTACTGATGAGGAGTCAGGCTGGGCGGACATGGATTACTACTTTGAGCACGTCGGCCTTCCATTGCCAGACTTCGGATTCTCTCCAGACGCTGAGTTCCCGATTATCAACGGCGAAAAGGGCAATATCACAGCCTATCTTCATTTTACGGGGGAAAATAGCGGAGCTGCTAAACTGCATTCCTTCACAGGCGGTTTGCGTGAGAACATGGTGCCTGAATCTGCGACAGCTATTATCTCTGGCGACCTAGCAGATCTGGACAGCAAGTTGGCAGATTTCACAGCCGCTTACGGCTTAAAAGCTGACGCTGAAACCCTTGAAAACGGTCAAGTTCAAGTCACCGTCATCGGAAAATCAGCCCACGGTTCAACCCCAGAAGAAGGGGTCAACGGAGCAACCTACTTGGCAAAATTCCTCAGCCAATTCGCCTTTGACGAAGCAGCCAAAGCCTATCTTGACTTAGCAGGACAAGTCCTTCTGGAAGACCATGACGCTAAAAAACTCGGCGTAGCCATCTACGATGAGCAAATGGGAGCTCTTTCTATGAACGCTGGTGTCTTTAAGTTTGATGAAACCTCATCTGATAACACCATTGCCCTCAACTTCCGTTATCCAAAAAATACCAACCCTGAAACCATCAAGGCTGGTTTGGAAAAACTGGGTGTGGAAGCTGTTAGCCTGTCTGAGCATGGCCATACCCCACATTACTGCCCTATTGATGACCCAATGGTCGCAACCCTCTTGTCTGTTTATGAAAAACACACAGGCTTGAAAGGTCACGAACAAGTAATCGGTGGTGGAACATTCGGCCGCTTGCTCAAACGAGGTGTTGCCTACGGAGCCATGTTCCCAGGAGATGTCAACACTATGCACCAAGCCAATGAATTTATCGAAGTCGAGCAACTCTACCGTGCAGCTGCCATCTATGCAGAAGCTATTTATGAATTGATCAAATAATACGAACTCATATTTACAGTACAGCACTTTTATCTAAGGCTAGTTTTTCAGCTACTCATCGTTCGTTTTTTGGGAGTGAGAAAGAACTCGATTGGTCTCAAAACGAGTTCGTCAACAAATTTTCGTTTCAAGTTGTTGACCTGAAACAGTCTATCCCCAGACTGTTTCACTCCCACCCCCGCACAGCTCCAACAGTCAGAGTAGTGACTGTTGGAGGTTGGAAATGAAGCGAACTTGTTCGCAACAGTCGTAGAGGTCGGATTTGGAGTGTAAAACACGAAGTGCAGAGATTTGCTTCACAAATCCTATCTCCAACCTTTAACAGTCCACTGGACTGTTAAACCCAATCAACCACTGCGCTGAGATGTTGATACAAACTCTGAGAAGTGGCGCTGGGCTTGAGCCCAGCCCCAAAAAACTGCCTTGATTAGCGAAAAACTATCTCTTATATCAAAGTACTTTACTTGTGAATACGGGTTCATATCAAGACGGGTTCGCCCGTCTTTTTTAGGAGGGAAAATGGAACTGAAAGAACTCACACTTGCAGATATGGAAATGGTCAAAGAGTTGTTCTTATCTGTATTTAGTCAGGAGCCATGGAATGATGATTGGTCTGACGAGGAACAACTGGACCGCTATCTAGGCGATTTGCTGTCACATCCAAGAGCACTCTGTTTTGGATTGCTTGACCAAGGTAAGCTCATTGCCCTTTCTCTAGGGCATATTCGTTACTGGTATGAGGGAACCGAATACCGTATTGAAGAGCTCTGTATTGCTCGCAACTACCAAGGACGAGGAATTGGTAAGGACTTTCTAAAAAGAATTGAGGAGCAGCTGGTCGAGAGAAAGATTGTTCATATTCTCCTGCAAACCGAACGCACTCTTCCAGCCTTTTTCTTTTATAAAAAATGCGGTTTTCGTGCCCTGGAAGAAGATGTGACCATGTTCAAGAAAGTAGGACATCATGGAACTTGCTGATATTCGTCAGGCGATTATGGAGGATTTAACCAATCAAGCTTTTACGAAAAAAGGAATAAAGCCGCTTTTCCAAGCACCATCTACTGCAAAAATTCTCATTATTGGACAGGCGCCGGGATTAAAAACACAAGAAAAAGGTCGCCTCTTTGATGATGCTAGTGGAGAGAATCTGCGGAAATGGTTGGGAGTAGATAGGGAATTCTTCTATGAATCTGGGTATTTTGCTATTCTTCCTATGGATTTCTATTATCCAGGAAAAGGGAAGACTGGGGATTTGCCGCCTCGCAAGGATTTTGCACCCAAATGGCACCCACTCATTATGAAGCAACTCCCACAGATTGAGCTGACCTTGTTGATTGGTAAGTATGCCCAAGACTACTATTTAGGAGAATCCCATAGGACTGTGACCGAGAGAGTGGAGAATGCAGCTGATTACCTACCCACCTATTTTCCCCTACCTCATCCATCGCCAAGGAACAATATCTGGCAAGCTAAACATCCTTGGTTTGTTGAACAGACTCTACCGTTACTGAAAAACAACATAAATATATTGTTGGGAAAATGATAATATGATATAATTGTACATATATACCTAATAAATTTTTCTTATCTTTGTTCATCGAAGGAGGTGTTCTGATGAGAAAATGGAAAAAAATTGTCATTGGCTGTTTCGCTATTCTAACGGTTTGCTTGCTATTTGCACCCACACTAGCTAGAGCAAATCAGATTCCAGACCGACCCACAGGTACAACGGTAGTGGATGAGACGCAGTTACTCTCGAGTGAGACCATTGCAGAAATTGATCAACTCAATCGAAGTTGGGCAAGCACCGAGCAAGCTTTACAGGTTGGTGTTTATGTAACAGAAAGTCTGTCCAGTGATATTGAAAGTTTGGCTAATGAAACCTTTCGTCACTGGCAGGTCGGTTTTGCAGGAACGGACAACGGAGTTCTTTTAGTGGTTGCCATAGCTGACAGGGAATTTCGGATAGAAACCTCAGACAATGCTGCCACAGTCATCACGGATGTAGAGGCCAAGAATATTCTAGAGAATGCAAGGGAATTCTTTCGTCAAGAGGACTACAGTGGAGGAATTTCCTATATCGTCAACTCCATTGGGGATAGATTTTATGGGACAAGCAATGGTAAAAATCAGTTAGCTGCTATAGAAGAAGGTACAAGTGAGGAGGGTGATGGCTTCTGGCTGTTTCTCGTAGTTATTCTGATTGCTATCCTATTTGGTATCATTGACAAATCTAGTCGTGGTGGTGGCGGACCAGGTAATCTACTCTGGATGTTGGTTGATGATCATCATCACTATCACAATCATCACTCGTCTAATTCCTCATCGTCTAGTTTTGGCGGAGGTAGTTGGTCAGGTGGTGGAGGCGGCGGTGGCGGAGCCTCTTCTGGATGGTAAGGCTCGTATAGGGCTTCTGATAGTTGTTTGCTTTTTTACGAATATTTAATCGTAGTTAGAAAGGAAATCTTATGAAAAAGAAATGGTTGGTCATCCTCATACCAGTCCTAGCTCTGCTGTTTTTAGGAATGGGAGCAGTTGGGCAATACAATGGCTTAGTTGACAGTTATGCTGAGATTGAAAATGCACAAGCCAATGTAGACACACAGTTGCAACGTCGCTATGACTTGATACCCAATGTAGTCGCAGCTGTCAAAGGCGCCATGGAACACGAGGAAGAAATATTTACTGCTATTGCAGAAGCGCGTGCTAAAATCGGTTCCAGTCAACAGGGAACGAGTGACTATAATCAAGCTCAAAGTCAGCTAGATTCTGCAGTATCTAGATTGTTGGTAGTGGCTGAGAATTATCCTCAATTGACAGCCAATCAACAGGTATCTGACCTGATTACAGAGCTTGAAGGTACGGAAAATCGGATACTGGTAGCCCGTAAAGACTATAATGCGATGGCAACTACCTACAATAAAAAAATCAAGCGGTTCCCGACCTCCATCTATGCAGGTCTATTCGGATATGAAAAAGTAGAGCTCTTCCAGGCAACAAATGATGCAGCGACGACTGTACCAAGTGTTGATTTGAGTGATAAGGAATAAAGGAGATAAATATGGACTTTGGATTTGATATATTGGCAATTATGATACCAATTATTGTTGTTGTACTATTTGTTTTATTGTTTGTATTTGGTTATGTGTCTGCTAAGCCTAACGAAGCGATTGTCATTACCGGTTTGGGTAAACCTCGGACCTTAATTGGCCGTTCTGGTTTTATGATTCCCTTTATCGAAAAACGCTCCTATATCTCTATTGAGCAGTTTTCAACAGATGTGCAGACCACAGATTTTGTACCGACTCTTGATTTTATCAACGTAAAAGCTGATGCGGTCGTAAAAGTAAAGGTTGGGGTGTCCGATGAATTGCTCAATGCGGCAGCTCAAAACTTCCTTAACTGGAAAACTGCAGATATTTCTGCCTCTATTCAAGATGTCCTGGAAGGAAATCTGCGTGAAATCATTGGTCAGATGGAACTGCGTGACATGGTCAATAACCGCCAGGCTTTTGCAGAAAAAGTCCAATCCAACGCGGCTCCTGACTTGGCTAAAATGGGGCTGGAAATCATTGCCTTTACGGTTCAGTCTTTCACAGATGACAACGATGTCATTAAAAACCTAGGTATTGACAATATTGTTACCATTCAAAAAGATGCGGCCAATGCCCGTGCCAAAGCAGAGCGGGAACAAGCAGAAGTCCGTGCCCGTGAGGATAAGGCGGCTAATGATGCGCGTGTTGCTGCGGACTTAGAAATCGCCAAGAAACAGAATGAACTAGCTATTGAGCAAGCTAATCTAAAACGTCAGTCAGATGTCCAACTGGCACAGGCAAACGCAGCCTATGGCATTGAGGAACAAGCTCAACGGAAAGAAATCGAGCGTGCAACTGCTGAAGCCAATATTGTCAAGCAACAAAAAGAAGCAGAAGTAAAAGCAGAGGAAGTTAAGGTCCGTGAACAAGAGCTCTCAGCTACTATCCGCAAACAGGCAGAGGCAGAAAAATATGCTCGTCAGCAAGCTGCAGAAGCAGATTTGATTGAACGTCAACGCAAGGCAGAAGCAGAACTCTACGAAACGCAGCGTGAAGCGGAAGCTCAAAAAGCGCGTGCAGAAGCTGCTAAGTATGCTGCGGAGCAAGAAGCGGCAGGTATTGAGGCCAAAGGACGTGCTGAAGCAGAAGCCATCCGTTTGAAACTCGAAGCCGAGGCAGAAGGTCTTAGCAAGAAAGCGGATGCCATGGCCAAGTTCAACGATGCAGCCGTGACTGAAATGGTGGTCAATGTCCTTCCAGAAATCGCCAAGAATATTGCAGCACCACTTGGAAATGTTGATAAGATTACCATGTACGGCGAAGGGAATGCCTCAAAAATGGTGGGAGACCTGATGACGACCATGGACAAGACAACAGAAGGTCTAGGCCTCAATGTCCGTGATTTAATCAGCGCAACCCTAACTGGTCGTGCCATGTCAACAGGTTTACTGACTGCACAAGAAACAAAAGAAGCGGAAGAGGACAAAGAAAAATAATAAGCAGTTGGAAGAGATGGGTGACTGAGTAGGTTTACACCACCATTTCCATCGCATGATTGTCTTTAAAAATGAAAATGTTTAGAAACAGTAAAAAAAGTAAGTTGTTTATACAAAAAATAAATGAACTATTATCTGATTCAGAATTAAAGTTGAGCAAAGCATTGAAAGTCCAGTTGTTGGAAGCAATGGAGTTGTGTGAAAAAGGTAGTAAGATTAGTTATCTTTCCTATAAAATATATCCATGTGTATCGGAAGAACTAGCTTTGAATAAGATTCAATCGGATAAATTAAAGATGTTTAAGCGCTATTTAGAGCAAGAAAGGTGGAAATATTATTTTGGTTCTGCTTTGGGAATGGCGTTTACTTCGATTAGATAGTGGTTCCGAGGATTTGTAAGTACATTGATTGTGCTGTGCAACTTCGATAGAATATGCGAAAGTCCCAAGAAAGACTAATCTTGGGACTTTTACAATCTTTATTGAGATTCATTTTTGTTTATCAGTCATTTACCCACACCCCGCTGACATAATCCTCAGATAGAATGGTTTGACTTAAAACTTTTTTTGCTTGCCAGTCATAGATGAGTGCCTTACCAGCCAGAATCAATAATAATCTGTTACCGTCTAGTTGGCGGACATGGTCAATATAATAAGGACGAGGATTAAGCTCGTCTAGACGATGGTAGCTCTCTTGACCTGTTTGGGTATTATAAATGGTGAAAGAGATTGCAGATAGCCAATCGCTTTCGTGCTCAATGAATAATAGGTTATCTTCCTTGAGTGGTTGGATGCTTCCTGGTGTAGGCTGTGATAAGGTTATGGAGGAAAATGTACGTGTCTTTGTATTGAAGGTCAAAATATCATAGGAAGTCTCAATATCCTTGTAATCTAAAGCATGGTGACTAGTGATTGGAAGATAGAGTGTATCCTTTGCAAGGAGTCCTTCATGAGTTACTAGATTTTTGTCATATTCGACTATATCTGATCTTGTAAAGCTTGTTTTATCGATGATATAGAGAACATTTTTTTGAGAATCTGATTGACCAGTGGTCATGATTGCCGTTTAAATAAATGAATGTATCATCTGCATAGACATATGGAAGTGGGAAAAATCATCATCTAGTTTTAATTGATTTTTTAATTTGAACGTATTATCGAACTGTGATAAGGTATGGAAAGGACCTGCTGTATAAAAATGTTGTCCATCAGTTCCGCTGATGTAGGTAGCGTATTTGCTTGGCTTACGAAGAATTTCTCCTGTTTTGAAATCAATAGAAACTAAATTGTCATTGGTAAATTTCTGCTGGTCATTGGCAAAAACTAAATATTGATTGTCTAGAATGTGGTTTTTTCCAGAGCCGAAATAGTTGTCCGAATTCATTTTTTGAGTGTGAATGAGCTTTGGCTGGTCATTAGATAATTGAAAGGCTTCGATTTTACCTGGATAAACTAGATAGAAGTCAGCATTTGAATCGAGTTCTACTTTGGCGTGTTGATAGGTTTCCAATTTCCAAGCGATAAAGGAAAAAATAAGGCAAAAAGCGGCAAGTAAAGCGATTATCATTTTTTTCATAGGGTAAGCCTCCTTTCTATCCATAGTATAGTTTATTTTTTAGAGAAGGACAAGTTTTAATCTGTTAATATACAAAAAGTGTGCAAAAACTGAACCTTTCGTCTTCAATCACAATTTGAATCATTAAAAATAGCTTAGAATCACGGTTTCTTACGACGTAATTCTAAGCTATTTTCTATTTTTAAGACTTGCCTAGCCTCTTTCTATTTTCCAAGACAGAATTGGCTAAAGAGTTGGGTGATGAGTTCGTCTGGAGCTGCATCGCCTGTGATTTCTCCCAAAATCTGCCAACAGCGTGTCAGGTCAACCTGTAACAAGTCAACTGGCATACCCATTTCCAGTCCGTCATTGACAGCTTGTAGGCTTTGGACGGCTTGCTCAATCAGGGAAATATGACGAGAATTGGAGAGGTAGGTGGCATCTTGCTCAACCAAGCCTGCGTTTTCAAAGAAGAGCTGATTGATTTTTTCTTCGATTTGGTCGATATTCTGGTTTTTCAAGACGGAAATGCGAATGACATCCTCAGGCAGCTGGTCTGCCTCAATCTGTTCTTCCAAATCGGTCTTGTTGAGCAGGACGATGCGGTTGGCCAGGTCTGAAATTGCTAGGAGGTTGCGGTCTTGCTCGGTCAGGGGCTCAGATGCGTTGAGGACTAGCAGGATGAGGTCGGCCTCCTCAAGGGCTTTTTTGGACCGTTCAACACCGATTTTTTCAACGATGTCATCTGTTTCACGGATACCTGCTGTATCAATCAGCTTGAGGGGGACGCCTTTGATGTTGACGTATTCTTCGATAACGTCGCGGGTTGTTCCTGCGATGTCTGTAACGATGGCTTTCTCTTCGCGGAGGAGGTTATTGAGCAGGCTTGATTTTCCCACATTGGGACGACCGATAATAGCGGTTGCGATGCCTTCACGCAGGATTTTTCCACGGCGGGCGGTGCGGAGGAGATTTTCCAAAAGAGCTTGGAACTGGAGGGTCTTCTCACGGACCAGCTCTGTCGTCGCCTCCTCGACGTCGTCGTACTCGGGGTAGTCGATGTTGACCTCGACTTGAGCCAGTGTGTTGAGTATCTCCTGGCGGGTGTCGTTGATGAGCTGGGAGAGGGAACCGTCAAGCTGGCGGACGGCATTGTGCATGGCCTTGTCGGTCTTGGCACGGATAACATCCATGACGGCTTCGGCCTGGGTCAAATCCACACGGCCGTTGAGGAAGGCCCGCTTGGTAAATTCACCCGGCTCAGCCATTCGAGCCCCTTGGCGAATCAGGAGCTGGAGAATTTCGTTGGTAACGGCGATGCCTCCGTGGGTATTAATCTCAATGACATCTTCGCGCGTGAAGGTCTTTGGTGAACGCATGGCTCCAATCATGACTTCGTCCAGCACTTGCCCCGTTGCAGGATCAATAATGTGGCCGTAGTTGAGGCTGTGGCTGGGCACAGTCGCCAAATCCTTGCCCTTGAAAACCTTGCTGGCAATAGCAAAGGCATCCGTCCCAGATAGGCGGACAATCCCAATGGCCCCCTCACCGAGAGGGGTGGAAATAGCAGTAATGGTGTCGAATTCTTTGGTGATCATAGAAATGGTCTTTCTGTAGTTTAGTAATAGTACTATTATAGCACTTTGTTTTAAAACCGATGAAAAAATAGAGGCTAAAAAATCAGTAAACGCTTTCTATACATATCAGAAAATGGTAAAATAATACTATAAAACAGGAGGCATGAGAATGAATTTAGCGCATATTGAAAAGAGAGAAAAAGAAAGTCGATTTCAATATCTAGAGGACCACCTGTTCAACGTTGCGATGGGGGCGAAATCGCTCGCAGAAACGATTGGCCAAGGGGATATTTTGTTCTTACTAGGACTTTATCACGACCTTGGAAAGGCGGAAAGACTTTTTCAGAAAAAACTGAAAGAGGAGCCAAGTCTACACGTAGATCATTCGTATGCGGGAGCACGTTACCTATTTCAAGAGATTGTACAAGTCTTCCAACGCTCGGAGAGAAACCCAAACGATGCACAGCTTTTTCGTGAAATAATAGCCTATATTATATCAGCTCACCACGGTGTTTATGACGTCCCTCTACCTGAAGATATGGAAGGAGCAGGTAGATATCGGTATAGTAAGTTATTTTATCGGATTGGCCAGCCACGAGAAGGCTATCATTATGAAGAAGATATAAAGGCCTATGCTAAGTTATTGGAAGAACAACTACCTAGCTTTGGATATCAAAATGTAGATGATTTAGTGATGAAATCATTTGAAAATTTTCAAACCGCTTGGGCAAAGTTATGCATCAATGATGATAGTGAATCGGCTTTTTATAGCTCTTGTTTTGTCCGACTCTACCTGTCTTATTTGAAGAATGCAGATATTTTGGATACGATTAATGCCTATGACCTTGTTATCGAGCCCAAAAATACTGAGGAAAATAGTGAACTTGTTCAGAAGTATTTTCAATCAGTAGAAGAAATTTATGCAGGATTTGGAAATCCAACTACAGAGCTAAACCGTATTCGAACGGTCTTGGGAGAGCGGGTTAAACAACGTGGTACTACGGATTCTGCAGGTATTTATCGCCTTAATCTTCCGACGGGTGCAGGTAAAACCAACCTGTCCCTCCGTTACGCAGTTCATCAACTGACACAGAAAGGTAAAAAACGTTTCTTTTACATGACGCCTTTTTTGTCTATTTTAGAACAAAATGCAGCAGCGATTCAGGAGATTATTGGCACAGAAGGTGTTTTGGAGCACCATTCTAATCTAGTCAGAGAACAACAAGATGCCACACCTCAGAATGAAGAGTATGGAGAGGAAACAGTCAATAGTCTAATGACAGATTACTTGATTGATACCTGGGATAGCCCGGTGGTTTTGACCACCATGGTTCAGTTCTTTCAAACCCTCTTTAAGACCAAGTCAGCCAATATCAGACGTTTCTCCAGCTTAGCAAACAGCATCTTGATTTTAGATGAAGTCCAGTCCCTTCCCATTGAGGTCACCACGCTCTTTAATCTGACCATGAATTTTTTGAGTCGTGTCATGGGGGCTACAGTTGTCCTCTGTACAGCGACTCAACCTGCCTATGATTCGGTTTCCATAAGCCACCGACTTTTATATGGAGGGGAAATAGCAGAGCAGGTAGATATTGTCACCTTAACCGCTGAAGAGCAAGCGGTCTTTAAGAGGACAGAACTCCGCAAGTTCGATGAAAGCAATACAGTTTCCCGATTGTCTGACTTAGCAAGTTTTATCTTGGAAGAAGAAACTTCCACGCTTGTCATTCTCAATACCAAACCAGCAGCAGAAAAACTGTATAGCCTATTAGAATTCCAAACAGACAGACCACTTTATCATCTCTCGACCAATATGTGTGCCCAGCACCGTCTAGATGTCATACAAGAAATCAAAAATCAATTGAAAGACGATGCTCCCCTAATTTGTATTAGTACTCAATTAATTGAAGCAGGAGTGGATGTTGATTTTGAGCGAGTAGTTCGATCTTACGCAGGACTAGATTCAATTGTCCAAGCAGCTGGCCGTTGTAACCGTGAAGGAAAACGTGATGTTGGTCAGGTAACATTGATAAATTTATCCAAGGAAGAAGAAAGCCTCACCTATCTTAAAGAAATCAAGCATAAGAAGGAGGCGACTGAGAGTATTTTGATAAAAGAAAGGTCACCTATTGATGCAGCAGCCTTAAATAGCCTATTTTTTGAACGTTACTATGCCGACAATACAAAGCAATTTGATTATCCACTATCTACCAATGAATCTGTCTATGACTACCTCAGCTTAAGTAGCTTTAAAGGAAGTCCGAACTGCAAAGTCAGACAGTCATTCAAGACGGCAGGACAGAAAATGGATTTAATCAAAGATGATAGTATTGGCGTCCTAGTTCCATATGGTGATGGAGCGGATATAATCGCTGATTTAGAAGAACGTTTGGTAGATAAACCTTATCCAAGAGGCCAGGATTTAGTTGAGATCAAACAAATTCTCAAGACCTTACAGCCTTTCACAGTCAATCTGAGAAAATATGATAATAGACTACAAGCTATCCGATATTATTTAGATGGGCAGGTCTTAATACTGCAAGAAGAGTATTATGATGATGAAAAGCTTGGATTAAAAAAAGAGGCAAACCTTCCTATCTTGTAAGGTAAGATGGGAAGATCTGCCATGCCAGTCTTTGTGCTATAACACTTAACTATATTTCAATCCGCATGGACTCATACCATGATGACTTAATTATACCACAGATAATAGTTCCTTTCAAAAAACAGAACTTTTGTTTTTAAATATCACTTGACTATGAAAAGAAAAGGTGATAGACTATAGATATTACGTTAAGGAGGAACTTTTACAGAAGTATATGATTCAACTAATAGACAAATTGTTGGAGCGATTACCAGCTATTTTAACGGCCGCAGCTTATCTGGTTGTTGCCTTTCAATCGGTAAATAAGAATAAGTAGTTTTTGTCATTAAAAAATTACTTTTACGAGTTAGTCAGCGGTTACTGTAGTTGAAGGCTATAGTGACCACCGCTGGCTATCCTGTTGGTTAGGTTGTACATTTCTGTTGTAGTCTATCTTTGCTATGATAAAAAAGAAAAGGAGGAACTCGATTTTGTATCGTTCACGGAATTTTTACCTGCGGGTGAAGGGTGATCTTGCTCTCTTTACGAATCCTGCGACCAAGGGTGGTGGAGAGAGGTCAAGCTATGCCGTTCCTACTCGACAGGCCTTAAAAGGTGTGGTGGATGCGGTTTACTATAAACCAACTATCACAAATGTTGTGACAGAAGTGAAGGTTGTTAATCAAATTCAAACGGAACTTCACGGAGTCCGAGCCTTGTTGGCTAATTATGGAGCTGACTTAAGTTATGTCTCTTACCTCAGCAATGTGGAATACCTGGTCAAATTTCACTTTATCTGGAATGAAAATCGCCCAGATTTATTACATGATCGCCTGCCCAACAAACATGAGGCGATTATGGAAAGGTCTATCAAAAAAGGAGGACGCCGAGATGTCTTTCTTGGAACCAGGGAATGTCTTGGTTTAGTTGAAGCCATTAGCCAGGAAGAATATGAAACAGCTAAATTAGAATATGCAGATAAGACCATTGACTTTGGAATTATGTTTCATTCATTTGCCTATCCAACCGAGTCTAATCAACCGCTTCGTTCTTATTTTACAAAGACCGTCATGGAAAACAGTGTCATACGGTTTAAGGAGCAAGAAGACTGCGAGATTGTAAACACACTTTCAAATTATGTTTTCAAGACCTCGGGGAACATCAAGTCAGTAGAAGAAGAATTTGAGATATACTCACGAGATCAAGAAAATGAGGAAGGAGGTCGCTAATGGATTTCTTTACAGCACTTTTACGGGCTTATGAAGCAGCTGAGGACACAGGCTGGGTAGACAATGCTCAAAAATCAACCAGCCCCCTCCTACCGATTTACCATACCAGTCGTCGTTCAAATGGGAAGGACACGATAGCTGTTCTACTAGACAATGAAGGAAACTTCATGAAGGCAGATTTTATGGCTGATGGCGAGAGTATCATCTTTCCGGTGACTTCTGACTCGGTGGCTCGTTCGGGGAAAAATCCAGCTCCGCACCCGTTGGTTGATAAATTAACTTACTATCTTTCAGAGATAGACCAAGGACAGTATGATACCTATCATCGTCAATTGGATGAATGGATTTCTCAGTGTCAGGAACCAGAAGTTAAAAGATTTTTGAGTCATATCCAGCATTTTCTGTTACAGGATGATTTTATAGATAATATTGTTCAGTCCCTCTATGGTAGAGTAACCGGTAGAGAGGGATTAAAAGTAACTTTTCTGAACAGTGATGATAGTGAAAAGACTATTGACCTATCGACTGCTTTTCTGGAATTTAAAGTTGATCAATTCATCGGGTATCAAACCGTTTCTGTTACCAACTATTTGGACTTGCATAAGGCTTACATTTCTTATGTGGAATCAAATCAGAAGGCAGATATCATCTGTAATATTAGTGGGAAGCAAGAAGTGCTGGCTGCCAAGCACCGCGGATTGATAGGAAATGCCAAACTGATTTCAGTCAGCAATAACATTGAAACCTATAAAGGACGCTTCAAGGAACGAGAGGATGTCTTTACAGTTGGGAATCAGACTTCAGAGAAGATTCATTTGATGGCAAAATTTTTGTTGGAGAATGAACATACCCACGCATGGTTAGGGTCAGGTCAGCATTTAATCAACTGGTTTAGTGATGATTTGACCAATGAGACTCAGTTAGATATCACCACTCCAAAAGTGGAAGACAATGGAATGTTTGATTTTGGAGAAACTACCTCAGATGATAGTCCAAAATTTCAAGTAACAGAGACCAATAAGAAAATCCGCTCTGCATTTATCCACGGTAAAAAAGAATTTGGTGATGGGGCGACCTACTATATCGCTATCGTTAACAAGACCAATGATGGTCGTGTTGCCCTTAAATACTTTAGACAACTAGCTGTCTCACAATTACTAGATAATCTCAACAAATGGCAGGACAAGTATTCTTGGCCGTTTAAAAAGAAAAACGGGGAGTATGCTGAGTGTCCGCCGAGTTATATAGATATTATTTTGGCAGCCTATGGGGTAGACAGAGGTCGATTCTTGGAACTGGATAACGACAAGTTCAAAAGTGATCAGTTCCAAAAGTTGGCTACTAGTATGATTGACGGGAAAGATGTTCCTGAAACGATTCTTGGTAAATTGAGAGACAATATCAAGCAACGTCAGAGGTATGGTAACACATGGAAAAAGGTATTATTTGTTTCCTTGGCTCTTTTACATAAAAATAATAAGGAGGAATTTACACCAATGTTAGACCACGAGAATAAGAATCGTTCCTATTTGTTTGGACGATTGTTGGCGATTTTTGAATTGTTAGAACTTCAACGGTATCAGTTAGATGGTTCAAAAAATGATCGCATCACCAATGCAGAACGCTACTGGACTGCTTATACCAGTCAGCCAGCTAAGTTGATGATGAATTTGACCAATAAAATCAAACCTTATGAAGAGGCAGTCAAGTTAAACAGTCCTGGCATCTTTAAGAAATTGGACAAAGAGAGGGAAGAAATCATGGATTTACTGAGTCCCTTGATGCAAGACCGTGGTATCAATGATCCATTAGACTATCGCTTTATATTTGGTTATTATGCTGAGAAGCAATACTTCTACACAAAACAAGAAAAAATTGAAAGTGAGGAATAAAGAATGTTGGAACAGAAAATTGATTTTATGGTAACCATTGAGGTGCGTGAGGCCAATGCTAATGGTGATCCTTTATCAGGAAATATGCCACGTACGAATGCAAACAACCAAGGGATTATCAGTGATGTTGCGATTAAGCGGAAAATTCGTAATCGTATGCAAGACATGGGGCATTCTATTTTTGTCCAAGCCAATGATCGGATTGAAGATGAATTCAAATCTTTGGAAAAACGTTTCTCCAATCATTTTACTGCAAAAACTCCTGACAGTGAGATTGAAGAAACTGCTAATAAACTATGGCTAGATGTCCGTTCGTTTGGTCAGGTCTTCACTTACTTGAAAAAATCAATTGGTGTTCGTGGACCGGTGTCTATTAGTATGGCCAAATCGCTAGAACCTATCGTGATTTCAAGTTTGCAGATTACTCGTAGTACTAACGGTATGGAGGCTAAAAATGAGAGTGGTCGCTCTTCTGACACCATGGGAACCAAGCATTTTGTAGACTATGGTGTGTATGTTATAAAGGGGTCTATCAATGCTTATTTTGCAGAGAAGACAGGCTTTACGGCAGAAGATGCTGAGGTCTTGAAAGAAACCCTGATTACCCTATTTGAAAATGATGCGTCATCAGCTCGCCCAGAAGGTTCCATGCGTGTTCGTGAAGTTTTCTGGTTCACTCATTCCAATAAACTGGGCAATGTTTCTAGTGCACGCATCTTCGACTTGTTAGAATTTGATAAGGAAAAACAAGACAAGTCAAGCTATGAAGAGTATGCGATTGGACTGAATCAGAAAGAGCTAGCTGAGTTTCAGGCTAAGGGATTGAAAGTTGAGATTTTAGAAGGATTGTAAGATGGCCTATGCAGAAGATGATTATTTGATGTTGTCTGGTATTCAACATTTTCAGTTCTGCAAACGTCAATGGGCCTTGATCCATATTTATCAAGAATGGGCTGAAAATGAGGCAACCACTCACGGTCAGTTTCTTCATCAAAAAGCTGACAATCCCTATATCAAAGAAAAACGTAAGGATTTCTTGATTTCTAGGGCGATGCAGGTATCGTCTAAGGAGTTAGGTCTTTACGGGATTTTGGATGTTGTGGAATTCCATAAAGATGAGGCAGGCATTTCACTGAGTGGAAAACGTGGCAAATGGATTCCAACTATCGTTGAATACAAGCGTGGTAAACCGAAAAAAGATGAACGGGATATTGTTCAATTGGTCGCACAGACCATGTGTTTGGAGGAAGCACTTGGTTGCAAAATTGATAAGGGCTATCTGTACTATCATAGTGTCAATAAAAAAGTAGAAATTAGCATTAGTGCTGAATTGAGGCATATGGTTGTTGAATTAGCTAGTCAAATGCATGACCTTTATCAGAAAAGAGATTTGCCAAAGGCTGAGTATTTTAAGAATTGCCAACTTTGTTCACTGGTAGATATTTGTATGCCTAGATTGAGTAAAAAATCGCGTAGTGTTGCTCATTATATCCAACAATCCATGGCAAGCGAGGAGAGGTTATGAAGAAGCTACTGAATACACTCTATCTAACTCAGGAAGATTTTTATTTGACTAGAGAGCGAGACAACATTGTCATTAAGCAAAATGGCGTTGCTGTTCACCGCTTTCCCTATCGTATTATAGACGGTATTGTTTGTTTTTCTTATCTAGGAGCTTCTCCGTCATTGATTGAACTGTGTGCGGAACATCAGATTAACCTTTCCTTCCATACACCTCAAGGCCGATTTTGTGGACGGTTTGTCGGTCCGACGAATGGAAATATTCTGTTAAGACGGCAACAGTATCGCTTAGCTGATGATGCTTTATCTCTGGAATTTGCCAAACGTTTTATTCTGTCTAAAATCTCTAATTCCAGAAAATACCTATTGCGATTTCGTAGAGATCATAAAGATAGGGTGGATGGAAACCTATTTGAAGAGGTCAATACAGAGCTGACTTGGGCAGTGGAAATGGTTCAAACCGCTTTGGATAAGGAGACATTACTTGGGATTGAGGGTCAGGCAGCGAATCACTATTTCCGCTTATTCAATGAAATGGTTTTGACTGATAGGGAGACGTTTCAATTCAATGGTCGCAGTAGAAGGCCTCCGTTGGACTGTGTGAATGCCTTACTTTCCTTCGGTTACAGTCTGTTGACCTATGAATGCCAATCAGCACTTGAAGCGGTTGGTCTGGATAGTTATGTTGGATTTTTCCACACAGACCGTCCTGGTCGTGCGAGTCTGGCTTTGGATTTAGTTGAGGAATTTCGTTCCTTCATTGTTGATAGGTTTGTATTTTCCTTAATCAATAGAGGACAGCTAACGAAAAAGCATTTTGATATCAAAGAAAATGGAAGTGTTTTATTGACTGAAAAAGGCAGAGCAGTTTTCATTGAAGCCTGGCAAAAGCGAAAACATACTGAAGTCGAGCATCCATTTACGCAGGAAAAAGTCAAATTGATGTTGCTGCCCTACGTTCAGGCACAATTGCTTGCAAAGGCTATTCGAGGGGAGTTGGACAGTTATCCTCCGTTTATGATATAGGAGCTATATTATGATGGTATTAGTGACCTATGATGTCAATACAGAAACAGCAGCTGGACGAAAGCGGTTGAGAAAAGTAGCCAAGCTGTGCGTTGACTTTGGACAACGTGTGCAACATTCTGTTTTCGAATGCTCAGTCACCCCAGCAGAATTTGTTGAAGTAAAGAATAGATTATTGGAAATCATTGATAAGGAGCAGGATAGTATCCGCTTTTATATGCTAGGAAAAAACTGGCAAAATCGTGTGGAAACGATTGGACGAGATACTAGTTATGATCCTGATCAAGGAGTCCTTCTGTTATAGATTATCTCTGCGAATCGGACTTACTCATTAAATGTGAGGAGATTCGCGTGAAAAGTATATGAAAAAAAGTGAAAATAGAGTGAATTTATGGTATATTCTATATCTGTAGAAACTTTATTTTTACAAAACAGTGTCAAATAGCGCTGTCGCACTCTTCACGAGTGCGTGGGTTGAAATACGGCCTTTGTGTTGGAGTAGATCATATTAAACTGTCGCACTCTTCACGAGTGCGTGGGTTGAAATTTCCATCCCGTTTCCAAACAAAAAACAAGGTTTAGTCGCACTCTTCACGAGTGCGTGGGTTGAAATAAAAGGGAACCATCCATATCTGGTTTAAAGATTGTCGCACTCTTCACGAGTGCGTGGGTTGAAATCTTGTAGCACTTGGATTATTTATCCTTGCCTTACTGTCGCACTCTTCACGAGTGCGTGGGTTGAAATTATTGCTACAATGGCTGGGCTGTTTAAAATGCCAGGTCGCACTCTTCACGAGTGCGTGGGTTGAAATTGATAAGTCGTGGGATGTCATAGGAATACTTGAAGTCGCACTCTTCACGAGTGCGTGGGTTGAAATACTCATCCAACGAATGGACGTTTCAAGATTAATGTCGCACTCTTCACGAGTGCGTGGGTTGAAATATGTTGTCTCCTATCCAATATTATACGTATTATGTCGCACTCTTCACGAGTGCGTGGGTTGAAATAATATTTGCGGATATTGCCCCTTGGTTTGAAATCGTCGCACTCTTCACGAGTGCGTGGGTTGAAATACGGAAAAGGCAGACCGCTATTATCAAACGGTTAGTCGCACTCTTCACGAGTGCGTGGGTTGAAATAAGATTGATTGTCATCTAATACCTCCAAAATTGGTCGCACTCTTCACGAGTGCGTGGGTTGAAATAGAGAATGTCTTGGCTCCGCTGACCTTGTAAGAACGTCGCACTCTTCACGAGTGCGTGGGTTGAAATAAGGTAATTCGTCGAATTGGTTCGACAAGGCATTGTCGCACTCTTCACGAGTGCGTGGGTTGAAATTTGCGCTGGTGTATCTTCTGGCATAACGGCTGGCGTCGCACTCTTCACGAGTGCGTGGGTTGAAATACGAATGGAATTCAAAAGGTCAATGTTTGTTACGGTCGCACTCTTCACGAGTGCGTGGGTTGAAATATGAACCAAGAAAGTAAAGCAAGCACTTTCCAGCGTCGCACTCTTCACGAGTGCGTGGGTTGAAATACGTGGGAAAATCTCCCGAACGAAATTGACGAACGTCGCACTCTTCACGAGTGCGTGGGTTGAAATTATAAAAATAATCAGCATGATACAAAAAAATAAGGTCGCACTCTTCACGAGTGCGTGGGTTGAAATTTAGTGTGGATGAAAACACCGTTCGGTGTAATATGTCGCACTCTTCACGAGTGCGTGGGTTGAAATAACCGAAGAGAAAAGAGTTCGGTTAGTTGCTAGAGTCGCACTCTTCACGAGTGCGTGGGTTGAAATTGTTAGGGTAATCACTATCATAGATGAACGTGTGTCGCACTCTTCACGAGTGCGTGGGTTGAAATATCAGCGCACAAACTAAGACTGATTTTACAGTCAGTCGCACTCTTCACGAGTGCGTGGGTTGAAATAGCACAGGAATAGGCTTCTGTGTCGGATGGATAACGTCGCACTCTTCACGAGTGCGTGGGTTGAAATGACGAAAACAGGTACGCAGTCAACTATCTTCACAGCGTCGCACTCTTCACGAGTGCGTGGGTTGAAGTAACGTATCGACAGACTAGCTGCTCGGACGGACCGGTCGTACTCTTTGCGTATGCGTAGGTTGAAACTGTTTTTGCTTAACACAGTATATCTGGTATGGACGTGTTCGAAGTTTCCCTCCTTTAACTCATCTCCCCACAATTTTCGAAAATTCTTGTTTTGTCTTGCTTGCTTCATGCTATAATAGTTGTATCAGTTTTTTAAAAGGAGACAAAAATGACAAACCTAAAAGAGCAGGTTGGGATTAAGGCGGCGGAATTTGTGACGGACGGGATGATTGTTGGGCTGGGAACTGGTTCGACTGCATACTATTTCGTGCAGGAGATTGGTCGCCGGGTTGCAGAAGAAGGGCTACAGATCACAGGCGTAACGACCTCTCATGCTACGGCAGAACATGCTGCGTCCCTTGGGATTCCCCTAAAAAATATCGACGAAGTCGAATATGTGGACTTGACGGTTGATGGAGCAGATGAGGTTGATGGAGACTTCAATGGGATTAAAGGCGGTGGTGCAGCGCTTCTCATGGAGAAAGTGGTCGCGGTCAACAGTAAGGACTGCATCTGGATTGTGGATGAGTCTAAGGTGGTTCAAACCCTAGGAGCCTTCAAGTTGCCGGTGGAAGTTGTACAGTACGGTGCGGAAAATCTTTTCCGACTATTTGAGAAAAAAGGGTATCGTCCAAGTTTTCGTATGCGTAATGGAGAAAAACATATCACGGATATGCAGAACTTTATCATTGACCTTGATTTGCGCAGAATAGACGACACATATGCATTGGCGGAAGAATTGGATCGGACCGTTGGTGTTGTAGAACACGGTCTCTTTATTGGATTGATTTCCAAGGTAATTGTTGGTACACAAGAAGGATCGAACATCATCGAAAAGAAATAAATTGAAAACGCTTCTCATTTTGGTACAATGAGAGGCTTTTTTATGGTATAATGAAAACACGAACGTTTAGACTCTTCAAAAATCTATCCCCTTACCTCGTAGCAGTCAGACGATAGGTACTGAAAAAGCGATAGCTGAACAGCAGGCAGTGAAGCGAGTAACAGTATCTAGTTTTGATGGTTAGGAAGTTTGATGCCGAGAGCTTTGACTGTATAAGTATTGCACCCCATTAAAATGTTTAGATGTGGTGACGATAATTTCCAGTCTAGCAACTTGGTTGGACGCTGATTTTGGTTGAATCTAACTATATCAAATAAAGGAGACAATTATGCCTAAATTTAAACGTGTTCACTTGGTAGTTATGGACTCTGTCGGAATCGGCGCAGCACCAGACTCAGATAAATTTTTCAATGCGGGTGTAGCAGATACAGAATCTGATACTCTCGGTCACATTTCTGAAAAAGCTGGGCTTGAGGTACCTAATATGACCAAGATTGGTCTTGGAAATATCCCTCGAGATACAGCACTTGCGACAGTTCCTGCTGAAAGCCATCCAACTGGTTACGTGACCAAGTTGGAAGAAGTATCGCTTGGTAAGGATACCATGACTGGACACTGGGAAATTATGGGTCTCAATATTACTGAGCCATTTGATACATTCTGGGATGGTTTCCCTGAAGAGATTTTGACAAAAATCGAAGAATTCTCAGGTCGTAAAATCATCCGCGAAGCAAACAAGCCGTATTCAGGTACAGCTGTCATTGATGACTTTGGCCCTCGCCAAATGGAAACAGGAGAGTTGATCGTCTATACCTCCGCAGACCCTGTGCTTCAGATTGCGGCCCATGAAGACATTATTCCACTTGATGAGTTGTATCGTATCTGTGAATACGCTCGTTCCATTACCCTTGAACGCCCAGCTCTTCTAGGCCGTATCATCGCCCGTCCATACGTTGGTGAGCCAGGCAATTTCTCACGAACTGCCAACCGTCACGACTATGCAGTATCACCGTTTGAAGCAACAGTACTCAACAAACTGGCAGATGCGGGTGTACCAACTTACTCAGTTGGTAAAATCAGTGATATTTTCAATGGTTCAGGTATTACAAATGATATGGGTCACACCAAGTCCAACATGCACGGTGTCGATGTGTTGATTGATACTCTAAAGTTATCAGACTTCGAGGAAGGTTTCTCCTTTACAAACTTAGTTGACTTTGATGCTGTGTATGGTCACCGTCGCAATATCGAAGGCTACCGCGATTGTTTGCAAGAGTTTGATGCACGTATTCCAGAGATTATTGACAATATGCGTGAAGATGACCTGCTCTTGATTACTGCAGACCACGGCAATGATCCATCCTATGCTGGAACAGACCACACACGCGAATATGTGCCACTCTTGGCATACAGCAAGGCTTTCAAAGGTAGCGGTGTCTTGCCAGTAGGTCATTTTGCGGACATTTCAGCAACCGTTGCGGAAAACTTCGGAGTGGATACAGCCATGATTGGCGAAAGCTTCTTATCACAATTGGTTTAATGGAGAAGCTAACGGTCTATTACAATCCTGACTGTAGCAAGTGTAAAAAATTAAGAATATTGCTGTCCAGTCAGGACCTGGACATCAAGTGGGTTAATTATCTAGAAAATCCACTGACAGCAGAGGAATTGACAGCTCTCTTGGAAAAAATGGGCAGTCAACCTTCAGCAGTTACTCGATTGAAGGAAGAAGAACGACTAGCCTTGTCAGAAGAAGAAATCTTTGAGCGTTTAGTTAAAGAGCCTGCTACTCTCAATCGTCCTATTATCGAGCGAGAGCAGACAGCTTTCCTCTGTCGTCCGCTTGAAATCATTAAAGAAAAAATGTCAGAATATGACTGGTCGGATTATTTATAAAAGGAGAAAATATGAGTTTACTTGCAAAAATCAATGAAACAAAAACGTTCTTGGAAGAAAAAGGTTTGGTAAAACCTGAATTCGGTTTGATTTTGGGTTCTGGCTTGGGTGAATTGGCCCAAGAAGTTGAAAACGCCATTGTCATCGACTATGCAGATATTCCAAACTGGGGCAAGTCAACAGTTGTAGGCCACGCTGGTAAGTTGGTTTACGGTGATTTGGCAGGACGTAAGGTCTTAGCTCTTCAAGGTCGTTTCCATTTCTACGAAGGAAATCCGATGGAAGTTGTGACCTTCCCAGTCCGTGTTATGAAAGCCCTTGGTTGTGAAGGCGTGATTGTAACCAATGCCGCAGGTGGTATTGGCTACGGTCCAGGTACCCTTATGGCCATTACAGACCACATCAACATGACTGGTCAAAATCCATTGATTGGCGAAAACTTGGAAGAATTTGGTCCACGTTTCCCAGATATGTCAAATGCTTACACTAAAGAATACCGTGAAAAAGCCCATGCCATTGCGGAAAAATTGGGTATCAAGTTGGACGATGGTGTCTATCTCGGTGTGACAGGTCCTACCTATGAAACACCTGCAGAAATCTTGGCCTTCAAGACTATGGGTGCCCATGCAGTCGGTATGTCAACAGTGCCAGAAGTTATCGTAGCTGCTCACTCAGGTATGAAAGTCTTGGGAATTTCTGCTATCACAAACTTTGCGGCTGGTTTCCAATCTGAACTCAATCACGAAGAAGTTGTAGAAGTAACCGAGCAAATCAAGGGCAACTTCAAAGGCTTGGTCAAAGCTATCTTGGCTGAGTTGTAAGCATTCGAAAATAGAACAAAGAGGTACATTACATGTCTATCCATATTTCCGCAAAACCAGGCGAAATTGCTGATAAGATTTTGCTTCCTGGTGATCCGCTTCGTGCTAAATTTATCGCTGAAAATTTCCTTGAAGATGCAATTTGCTTCAACGAAGTTCGCAATATGTTCGGCTACACAGGTACCTACAAGGGGCATCGTGTCTCTGTCATGGGAACAGGTATGGGGATGCCATCCATCTCTATCTATGCCCATGAATTGATTAACGAATATGGCGTAAAAAAATTGATACGTGTGGGAACAGCCGGTTCTTTAAATAAGGATGTTCATGTCCGTGAATTGGTCTTGGCACAGGCAGCTGCGACCAACTCTCGTATGATCAATATTGACTGGCCAGAGTACGATTTGCCACAAATCGCTGATTTTGATCTTTTAGATAAGGCTTATCATATCGCCAAAGGACTCAACATGACAACGCATGTTGGCAATGTTTTATCATCAGATAGTTTCTATTCTCCAAAATTGTTTAGTCGCAACTTAGAATTAGGTCAACTAGGTGTCAAGGCTGTAGAAATGGAAGCAGCTGCACTTTATTACCTAGGTGCTAAGTTTGGCGTTCAAACGCTTGCCATTATGACGATTTCAGATAGCTTGGTTAATCCAGAGGAAGACACCACAGCAGAAGAGCGTCAAAATACTTTCACGGATATGATGAAAGTTGGTTTGGAAACTCTGATTGCAGAATAATTAAGAATAATTCTGATTGTAGTAAACTGCAATCGTTCAAAAGACGAACCAATTTCTATTTGTACGGAAGTTGGCTTGTCTTTTTTTTATAAATAGGGTATAATTAAGAAAACGTTTACAAAGGTAGAGCGAAACCTTTCTGAATGATTACATTAATATATCCAGGAGTAGCCTTATGATTAATTTACAAAATTTTGTTCAGTCTATGTATGCCAAACGCATTGAAGATTGTACAGACCAAGAACTCTATTACGCCTTGCTTGCTTTTACAAAACAGCAGAGTGAAGCTAAGTATACAAATGACCAAAAGAAAAAGGTCTACTATATTTCAGCAGAGTTCTTAATTGGTAAGCTCTTGTCTAATAACTTGATCAACTTGGGTGTTTATGATGAGGTGAAGAGCCAGCTTGCAGCAGCAGGTATAGACTTAATTGCTATTGAAGATGTGGAGATGGAGCCATCACTAGGAAATGGTGGTTTGGGGCGCTTGGCTGCCTGCTTCCTTGATTCAATTGCTAGTCTAGGTCTTAATGGTGATGGGGTTGGTTTGAATTATCACTTTGGACTGTTTAGACAATTATTTGAATACCATCAGCAGTCTGCTGTGCCAAACGAGTGGATTACACCACGTTCATGGTTAACAGAGTCACCGATTTCTTATCAGGTGCCATTTGCTAACTTTACCTTGACATCTAAGTTGTATGACATCGATGTACCTGGTTATAAAATGGAACGCAAGAATCGACTTCGCTTGTTTGACCTTGGTTCAGTTGATGACAATATCATTTATGACGGAATAGAATTTGATAAGGAAGATATTTTCCGAAACTTGACTCTCTTCCTCTATCCAGATGATTCGACCGATGAAGGAAAAGTTCTCCGCATCTTCCAGCAGTATTTCATGGTGTCTAACGCTGCGCAACTATTGATTGACGAAGCGGTTGCTAAGGGATCAAACTTACATGACCTACCTGATTATGCCGTTGTTCAAATCAACGATACTCACCCATCACTTGTTATTCCAGAATTGATTCGCCTTTTGGAGCTTCGTGGTATTTCGTTTGATGAGGCAGTTGAAATTGTTAAGAAAATGACTGCTTATACCAACCATACCATCTTGTCAGAGGCGCTGGAAAAATGGCCGCTTGATTTTCTGAACTATGTGGTTCCGCACTTGGTACCGTTCATCGTAGAATTGGATCGTCGTGCCAAAGAAGTGAAGGATGAACCTGCTGTCAATATCATCGATGAACATGGCCGTGTTCACATGGCACACATGGATATTCATTATGGTTATTCCATCAATGGGGTGGCGGCACTTCATACAGAGATCTTGAAAACTTCAGAGTTGAAAGCTTTCTATGAGCTATATCCTGAAAAATTCAATAATAAGACAAATGGGATTACCTTCCGTCGCTGGCTCATGCATGCTAATCCAAGTTTGGCAAGCTACCTGGACGGCCTACTTGGACATGGCTACCATCACGATGCAAGTGAGCTCGAAAAGCTGTTGGATTACAAAAATGATAAGGAATTGAAATCTTGGTTGGAAAAGACAAAGCAGCATAATAAACGCAAATTGCAGCGCCATATTGCCAAGACACAAGGTGTTCATGTTAATCCAGAATCCATCTTTGATGTACAAATCAAGCGAATGCACGAGTACAAGCGTCAGCAGATGAATGTTCTTTATGTTATCCATAAGTATCTGGATATTAAAGCAGGCAACATCCCTACCTGCCCATTAACAGTTTTCTTTGGTGGAAAGGCTGCACCTGCTTACACAACCGCACAGGACATCATTCATTTGATTTTGGTATTGTCACAGGTGATTAAAAATGATCCTGATGTGGCGCCACACTTGCAACTCGTTATGATTGAAAACTATAACGTAACCGAGGCGAGTTATATTATTCCAGCGGCAGATATTTCAGAGCAAATTTCCCTTGCATCCAAAGAAGCTTCTGGTACAGGTAACATGAAATTCATGCTCAACGGAGCCTTGACCATCGGTACAGACGACGGTGCCAATGTGGAAATTCATGAGTTGGTAGGTGATGAAAATATTTATATCTTTGGTCAAGATAGCCAAACAGTTATCGAACACTATGCAAATGGGACCTACCATCCATATTCCTTCTACGAACGTGAAGCCATTCGCCCATTGATTGACTTTATTACATCGGATACCATTCGTCATGCTGGTGGAATCGATGAGCGTCTCTGGCGTTTGCAGGACAACCTTAAGCACAATGACCACTTCATGACCTTGCTTGATTTGGAAGATTATATCTCGACTAAAGAGCAGATGTTAGCAGACTACGAAGATCGCGACAGCTGGTTGGAAAAAGTCATCGTCAACATCGCTAAAGCAGGTTTCTTCTCGTCAGACCGTACTATTCAACAGTACAACGAAGACATCTGGCATTTGGAAGTTAAGTAAGCTAATACTCTTCGAAAATCAAAATTATCCGTTGTCAAGAGCCTAGATGAACTTCAGTTCTATCGTCGGTTTCGTTTCCTAGGCTACTTTTGATTTTCATTGAGTATAAATAAACTAAAAATGACCTTGCGGGGTCATTTTTTCTGTATTCTATTTTTGAAAGATTGAGCGATTGCGGATTGTCCCAAGAAGTTTCCAAGGGCAAAGCCAGAGGTGTTAAGCAAGATGTCGCCAAGGTCAAAGAAGCCCAGTGAAAAGAAGAATTGACAAGCTTCAACCAGTAAAATAGCACCTACAAAGAGAGAAAGTTTTTTCCAAGAAAATGAAAAAAGCAACCCAAGTGGTAAAAAGAGTAAGAGGTTAAAAACCAATATAGTAGGATTGAGAAATAGGTCTTGTGAAAAAGTGCTAAGGAGATTCCAGTTGACACCTCTGACGCCTATGCTTTTGAAAAAGAGAAGATAGACTAGCAGAAGCCCGTAGCAAGCGTAGAAAAACCAAAGTGTCAGTCTCGAAATGTGGGGCTTATAGACAAGTCGAAATAGGGTAAAGCAAAATCCGGTCATTAACAGGATTGCGGCAAGTGTCGGCCAAAAATCAACCGTCATGAATATGGCCGTGAACTGGTAAAAAAGAAAGGTCATAAAGAGCCAGCGGCAGAATAAGAATGATAAGATAGCGTTGATGACATCATAGAATCGTTCTTTGTTCATGATTTAATCCCTTTTGTAGATTTTGTAAGTTTACTATATTATATCATTGTTTTGAGGGGGAAGTGATGGCTGTAAAAAATATTTTTATAGACAGTGTGCTATAATAGTTCTTATGAAAAAACGACCGACATCTGCCTATATACACATTCCATTTTGCACCCAGATTTGTTACTACTGTGATTTTTCCAAGGTCTTTATCAAGAATCAGCCTGTTGATGACTATCTGGCAGCCCTCATGGAAGAGGTCAAGTATTACGACCTTCCAGCCCTCCGCACACTTTATATCGGCGGCGGAACACCGTCGGCTCTCTCGGCAGACCAGTTGGACTACCTTTTGACTAATCTGGAGGAACTATTGGACTTGTCACAGGTGGAAGAATTCACTATCGAGGCCAATCCAGGTGACTTGACGGCGGATAAGATTGCGGTTCTGAAAAAGTCCAAGTGCAATCGAGTGTCGCTGGGGGTCCAGACCTTTGATGACCGTATGTTGAAAAAAATTGGTCGTAGCCACAACCAAGCCCAGATTTATGAAACCATTGCTGCCCTCAAGAAAGCGGGCTTCCACAACATTTCCATTGACCTGATTTATGCCCTGCCTGGTCAGACCATGGAGCAGGTGGTGGACAATGTCGCCAAGGCCTTGGAGCTGGACATTCCCCACATGAGCCTCTATAGCTTGATTTTGGAGAACCATACGGTCTTCATGAACCGCCAGCGTCGTGGCAATCTTCATCTACCCAACGAAGATGTGGAGTCCGATATGTTCGACTACATTCTTCAGGAGTTGGAGAAAAACGGCTTCGAACACTACGAGATTTCCAACTTCACCAAGCCAGGCTTTGAAAGCCGCCACAATCTCATGTACTGGGACAACTCGGAGTATTATGGTCTAGGTGCTGGAGCATCTGGCTACATCGACGGCATGCGCTATCGCAACCGCGGCCCCATTCAGCACTACCTCAAGTCCATCCGCGAAAAAGGCCATTCTCGCTTACACGAAGAATTCCTCAGCCAGACCGAGCAGATGGAAGAAGAGATGTTTTTAGGGCTACGGAAAAAAACTGGCGTGTCCATTGAGCGATTCGAGGAAAAGTTTGGTATTTCCTTTGAAGACCGCTACGGTCAGGTGGTCAGAGACTTGAAAAATGAAGGTCTTTTACAAGAAGAAGACCGTTGGCTTCGGATGACCAAAAAAGGGTTGTTTCTTGGCGACACAGTTGCCGAGCGTTTCATTATAGAAGATTAGAAAGAGGACACAATGGGACTAAGCTACCAAGAAGAGTTCACCATTCCCTTTGATATGGTGGATATCAAACAAGAAATCAAACTGCCGGACTTTATTTCCTATTGTCTTGGTGTGTCAGGTCGGCAGTCGGAAGAACTGGGTCGCAGTGACCTCTATGTTTTTCAGGAATTTGGCTTGATTTGGGTGGTGACAGATTATGAACTGACCATTCAAGGCCTACCTAAGTACAATGAAACTATTACCATTAAAACAGAAGCGGTTGCCTATAACAAGTTTTTCTGTCATCGGATGTTTTATATCTATGATGAGGCCGGCAATCTCTTGCTGGATATTCTTTGTTATTTTGTTCTGATTGATTTTGAAACTCGCAAGGTGGCGCCTGTGCCAGAAGCCTTGATTGCACCCTATCAGTCTGAGCAGGTCAAGAAATTGCCTCGGGCTCCCAAGTATCAGCTCTTGGAAAATCCGTCTGTTCAAGAATTTCCTGTTCGCTATTTTGACTTGGATATGAATGGGCATGTCAATAATGGCAAGTATCTGGAATGGATGTATGAAGCACTAGGCTATGATTTTCTGCTCTGCCATGTCCCTAAAAAAATCCAACTCAAGTATCTCAAGGAGGTAGAGGCGACTAGCTTGGTGAGTTCACGCATGGTGGCAGTAGATGGCATCAGCCAGCATGAGATTGTGGTAGATGGGCATATCCATGCGCAAGCTGTCATAGAATGGAGGGAAGATCATGTCACAGGATAAGTGGTTGGAATGGGCTGTACGTTTACAGGCCTTGGCTCAGACAGGCTTGGCCTATGGAAAAGATGTTTATGACATGGAACGATTTGAGGAAATCAGACAGATTGCGGCAGAGATGCTAGTAGAACCATCTGGACAGCCCTTGGAGGTGGTGAAAGACTTGTTTTGCAATGAAACAGGCTATCAGACACCCAAGCTGGATACCCGCGCAGCTATTTTCCAAGAGGATAAAATCCTACTGGTCCAGGAAAACGATGGGCTCTGGTCCTTACCAGGTGGTTGGTGCGATGTGGACCAGTCCGTCAAGGACAATGTTGTCAAGGAAGTAAAGGAAGAAGCGGGTCTGGATGTGGAGGCTCTGAGAGTCGTTGCGATTTTGGACAAACACAAGAACAATCCTGCCAAGTCAGCCCACCGCGTGACCAAGGTCTTCATTCTATGTCGTCTCCTTGGCGGGGAGTTGCAGCCTAATTCGGAAACAGTCGCCAGTGGCTTTTTCAGTCTAGATGACTTACCACCGCTCTATCTTGGGAAAAATACAGCTGAACAGTTAGCACTTTGCTTGGAAGCTAGTCGGTCTGAGCATTGGGAAACACGATTTGATTAAGGAGGAAAAATGACATATACAGGTTATTTGATTGATTTGGATGGTACGATTTATGAAGGGAAAAAGCGGATTCCTGCTGGTGAACGTTTTATTCATCGCTTGCAAGAACGTCAGATTCCCTATTTATTCGTGACCAACAATACCACCCGCCGTCCTGAGATGGTGCAGGCTATGTTGGCTGAAAACTTTAACATTGAGACACCGCTTGAAACAATCTATACAGCCAGTCTGGCGACAGTAGATTATATGAATGACTTGGGCAAGGAAAAGACAGTCTATGTCATTGGAGAAGATGGGCTCAAGTCTGCCATTTTTGAGGCAGGTTATGTGGAAGACACGGAAAATCCAGCCTATGTTGTTGTCGGTTTGGATACTCAGTTGACCTATGAAAAACTGACTATTGCCACCTTGGCTATTCAAAAGGGAGCGACCTTTATCGGTACCAATCCTGATTTGAATATTCCGACTGAAAGAGGTCACTTACCAGGAGCAGGCTCACTTATTGCGCTTTTGAAAGCAGCTACCCGAGTAGAGCCGACCTTTATCGGTAAGCCTGAAGCCATTATCATGGACAAGGCTCTGGAGATTTTGGGGACAGAACGCAGCCAGACAGTTATGGTAGGAGATAACTACCTGACGGATATTCGCGCAGGGATTGACAATGGATTTCCAACTCTTTTAGTCCTGACTGGATTTACCAAGCCAGAAGAAGTAGCAGACTTGCCCCTTGCTCCGACCCATGTCCTCAACAGCCTAGATGAATGGAGTTTTGATGAGAACTAAGTTACAGATTATCGGAACGATTTTATTTGTCTTATCGGCAGCAGTTCTAGGAACCATCTACCTAGCTTGGCTAGTTTATCCGCTTGAGATTTCTTTTTTGGGGTTGGAAAAAGTGGTCTACATGAAGGCGGCAGATATTTCCTACAATTTCAATATCCTGATGAACTATCTAACAAATCCTTTTGCAAGTGTTTTAGACATGCCAAATTTTTCATCCTCAGCTGATGGTCTGAAACATTTTGCGGATGTGAAACATTTATTCCATCTAACTCAGGGGATTTTTATCCTCACCCTCCCTGCCTTTGTGCTTTTTGTAAAAAACATTCTGCTAAAAGGTTATGGAGACTTGGTTAAAAAGGTCATTTTCTGGACCATGCTTACGCCAATGATAATCGGTTTATTAGGAGTTCTTGTTGGCTTTGATCAGTTTTTTGTATTGTTTCATACGGTGCTATTTCCAGGAGATTCTACATGGCTATTTGACCCTGCAAAGGATCCTGTCATATATATTTTGCCACAAGAGTTTTTCTTGCATTGCTTTGTATTATTTTTTGTCCTTTACGAATTCTTCTTTGGGACAATACTGGCGTGGACAGGAAAAAAGAATAGGATAAGAGCGTAAAATTCATATTTTAGAATTAAAAAATATTGACAAATGAGTTGAATCATAGTAAAATGATAAAGACTTTGAAATTGAGGGGAGTGAAAAAAATGTCAAAAACAGTAGTACGCAAGAACGAATCACTTGATGATGCTCTTCGTCGTTTCAAACGTGCGGTTACTAAAGCTGGTACTCTTCAAGAAACACGCAAACGCGAATTCTACGAAAAACCATCTGTAAAACGTAAACGTAAATCAGAAGCAGCTCGCAAGCGTAAAAAATTCTAATTGAATTTGAAAACGGCCGAAAGGCTGTTTTTTGTTTACTTTTTACAATAGGTGACATATAATAGGGATATAGAATTTTGTCCAGGTGAAAAGGAGTAAATAGATGAGTATCTTAGTTACAGGTGGTGCAGGTTATATTGGTAGTCATACGGTTGTCGAATTGTTGAAGTTGGGGAAAGAAGTGGTTATCGTGGATAATCTTTCAAACTCAAGTATTTTGGTTTTAGATCGCATTGAAACCATCACTGGCAAGCGCCCAACTTTCTATGAGTTGGATGTGGCAGATAAGGAAGCCTTGCGCCAAGTTTTTGAAAATGAAAATATTGAGGCAGCCATTCACTTTGCTGGCTACAAGGCAGTAGGAGAATCAGTGGCTAAGCCAATTATGTACTATGAAAACAATATCATGTCAACCCTAGCTTTGGTGGAAGTCATGACAGAATTTAGTGTTAAGAAAATTGTCTTCTCCTCAAGTGCGACTGTTTATGGCCTCAATAATCCATCGCCTTTGGTTGAAACTATGCCAACTAGCGCAACGAATCCGTACGGCTATACCAAAGTTATGTTGGAACAAATCTTGCGTGATGTGGAAGTAGCAGATAAGGAGTGGAGTATTGCATTGCTCCGTTATTTCAATCCAATCGGTGCCCATGAATCTGGCTTGATTGGGGAAGATCCAGCTGGTATTCCTAATAATTTGATGCCGTTTATTGCACAGGTAGCAGTTGGTAAACGTGAGGAGCTCAGCGTTTTTGGTAACGATTATGATACAATTGATGGTACTGGAGTGCGTGATTATATTCATGTGATTGATTTGGCACTCGGTCATATCAAGGCGCTTGAAAAAATTTCAACTACTACAGGTGTACATACTTACAATCTTGGTTCAGGTCAAGGAACAAGTGTATTAGAGTTGGTCAAAGCCTTTGAAAAGGTAAATGGCGTTCCAGTACATTATAAGCTTGTTGACCGTCGTCCAGGTGATGTGGCAACCTGTTACGCTAACGCAGACAAGGCTTGGAAAGAGTTGAACTGGAAAACAGAAAAAACAATTGAAGATATGTGCCGCGACACATGGAACTGGCAATCGAAAAATCCAAATGGATACGAAGGATAAGAAAAGATGTGAGTGGAGGCTCACATCTTATTTTTGTAATTATGGAAGAGAGGCTGGGCAGAAAGTCCATCCTCGCTTCTCAGAGTTCGTGTCAACATCTCAGCGCAGTGGTTGATTGGCAGATTTGTTCGTGTTTCATACTCCAAATCTGACCTAATCAACTGTGCGGGGGTGGGAAGACGAACTCTTTTTAGACTGGTCGAGTTCTTTCCCACTCCCAATATATTATTGATTATTTTTTCAACAAATCTCGGATTTCTGCAAGCAACTCTTCTTGAGTTGGACCAGCAGGAGCTTCCTCTTCAACCTTCTTAGGCATTGCTTTCTCAGCTGCTTTAACAACGAAGAACATTGAAGTTCCAATAATCAAGAAGTTGATAACAGCGCTCAAGAAGCTACCGTATTTAACACCGTTCCAAGCAAGATCAGCGATGTTTTGAACGTTTGCTGCTTTCAATGCAGGAGTTAAAATCAATGGAGTGATGATATCTTCAACAAATGATTTAATAATTGCGCCAAACGCACCACCAATTACCACTGCTACAGCAAGGTCAACAATGTTCCCACGGAACAAAAATGCTTTTAAATCTTTCAACATATCCTAAATATGTCCTTTCATAAATATTTTACTTTACCTATTATACCCATAAAAAAATATTTTACAAGTAATTTGTTTTAGAAATTTTACATTTTCCCGTATTTAGTATACAATAGAGTATGTTAAACTAAGGGAAGAGTGTTCACTTTTTAAATTAGCTAGTATGATATGAGGAGGGAATGTGCTTTCAAAGGATAAAATTACTGAAATAAAACAAGCTCTCAATATCGTTGACGTTATTGGTGAAACGGTTGCTTTGACTAAGGCCGGACGTAATTATGTCGGTCTTTGCCCTTTTCATGGGGAGAAAACCCCGTCTTTCAATGTGATTGAAGATAAGCAGTTCTACCATTGTTTTGGATGTGGTAAGTCCGGAGATGTATTCAAGTTTGTCGAAGAAGTTCGTGGTGTTTCTTTTGCGGATGCGGCAGCTATCTTAGCTGAGAAGGCAGGGTTTCAAGTAGATATAACTCCTTCCTATCATCAAGAGGAGAAAAGGATTAGTCCGCATCAAGTCCTGTATGATATTCATCGGGATGCCGCAAAGTTTTATCATGCCCTTTTGATGACAACCAAAATGGGTGAGGAAGCTAGAGCTTATCTACACCAACGTGGCTTGACAGATGATGTCATAAAAACATTCCAGCTAGGCTTAGCTCCGGCCGAACAGAATATTCTTTACCAAAAACTATCAGGACAATATGACGAAGAAAGTCTATTGAATTCGGGTTTGTTCAATCCAAGTGAGAATAATATTATTTATGACGCCTTTCAAGCGAGGATTATTTTCCCCTTGGCGGATGAATATGGTCGAATTGTAGCTTTTTCAGGTCGGATTTGGACCGAAGAAGATCGAAACAATAAACAATTAGCTAAGTATAAAAATTCTCGTAGTACTGCGATTTTCAATAAAAGCTATGAATTGTATCATTTGGACAAGGCTAAAGCGGTTATTAAGAAGCAACGTGAAACCTATCTCATGGAAGGTTTTCTAGATGTTATTGCTGCTCATCGTGTAGGGATTGATAATGCAGTGGCTTCCATGGGAACAGCTTTGACAAGAGAGCATGTTGCACACCTAGCTAAGTTTTGTAAGAAAATTGTTCTGACTTATGATGGGGATAAGGCTGGACAGGCAGCTACCATGAAGGCGTTGGACGAACTACAAGATTTTCAGGTTGAAATCGTGAGTTTGCCAGATAATATGGACCCAGATGAATTTTTGCAGAAAAATTCGGAAGAAGCCTTGCAACAGGTTTTAACTAAGTCACGAATCAGCGATGTAGAATTTTTGATTCAATACTTGAAACCTGAAAATCCTGACAATCTACAAATGCAGATTGAGTTTGTAGATAAGATTGCACCAATTATTGCCAAAGTATCATCCATTACAGCTCAAAATTCTTATATTTATAAGGTAGCGGATTTACTTTCTGACTTTGATTATAATCAGGTGGAACAGGTAGTAAATGCTGTTCGTCTGAACCAGCGCCAGGAGAGAACACAACAGGTATTTCAATCACAGGCTGGTCAGTCTTATTTGCCACCAGTCCAAACGATTGCTCGTATAACGAGTCTTATTCGAACAGAAAACCATTTACTTTATCGGATGGTTGAACATCCTTATATTCTCAATGAGTTCCGTTTACGAGAAGATTTTTATTTTGCGACGCCAGAATTGCAAGCTATTTATGATATGTTAAAAAAATCTGGGGAAATTACCAGCTTTGAACTATCACAGTTGAACGATTCCGCTCAACAGGCTTGGTATCGTATGCAAGAAGAACGTTTACCTAATGAAGTATCTCCACACGAAATCGAAGAATTAGAAATTCGGCGAGACAAGGAATTATTGAAGAAGGAGAACCAGCACCTAGCACGGAAAATCCGTGAACATTCCCATGTGGGAAATGCAGATATTGCCCTCGATGAGTTGCAAAAACTCCTCGATAGAAGAAGACAAATGGAGTAAATATGACAAATAAAAAAGATAAAAAAACAGAAGTAACTACTTTTGATGTACAAGTTGCCGAATTTATCCGTAACCATAAAAAACAAGGTTCAGCTACAGACGATGAAATCAATGACCAACTGGTTATTCCATTTACGCTTGATGCTGACGGAATCGATGATTTGCTCCAACGTATTCAGGACGCAGGGATTTCGATTGTTGATAAAGAAGGGAACCCTTCTGCTCGTGCTATGCAGGTAGAGGAAGAACCAGAATTATCTGATGAAGAATTGCTAGGTAGCACTTCTGCAAAAGTGAACGACCCAGTCCGCATGTATTTGAAAGAAATTGGTGTTGTACCTCTTTTGACCAACGAGGAAGAGCAAGAATTGGCATTGGCGGTTGAGGCAGGTGACCCAGAAGCGAAACAACGTTTGGCTGAAGCCAACTTGCGTTTGGTTGTATCCATTGCTAAACGCTATGTCGGCCGTGGTATGCAGTTCCTTGATCTTATCCAAGAAGGAAACATGGGCTTGATGAAGGCTGTTGATAAGTTCGACTACTCTAAAGGTTTCAAGTTTTCAACCTATGCAACCTGGTGGATTCGTCAGGCTATCACTCGTGCCATTGCGGACCAAGCGCGTACAATCCGTATCCCTGTTCACATGGTAGAAACCATTAACAAATTGGTCCGTGAACAACGCAATCTCTTGCAGGAATTGGGCCAAGATCCAACTCCAGAGCAAATCGCTGAGCGTATGGATATGACGCCTGAGAAAGTTCGTGAAATCCTCAAGATTGCACAAGAGCCTGTCTCGCTCGAGACCCCAATTGGTGAAGAAGATGATAGTCATCTTGGAGATTTTATCGAAGACGAAGTCATTGAAAATCCAGTTGATTACACAACTCGTGTTGTTCTTCGTGAACAGTTAGATGAGGTATTGGATACTCTTACTGACCGTGAGGAAAACGTACTGCGTCTTCGTTTTGGGTTAGATGATGGTAAAATGCGTACGCTTGAAGATGTTGGTAAAGTCTTTAACGTAACCCGTGAACGCATCCGCCAAATCGAAGCCAAAGCCCTCCGTAAACTCCGCCACCCATCCCGCAGCAAACCACTCAGAGACTTTATTGAGGATTGATTTTGTCTGGGAGACAAAATCAACCACTCGCGGAAAACAGGAAACGAGCGAGGGTCCAGTGGACTTTTTGACACAAACTTGGTTTGTTTCTTTTCTAGTATTGAACTTGTGAAAAAGAAAGAGAGAAAAATGACGTACACAGAAGATCAAATTAAAGACATTCAGGAGCGTATTTTTCATGCTCTTGAAGATGTGATTGACCCTGAGCTAGGTATTGATATTATCAATTTAGGGCTAATTTATGAAATCCGATTTATTGAGGGCAAGGCTGAAATTGATATGACCTTGACGACCATGGGTTGTCCATTAGCTGATCTAATTACCGATCAAATTCATGATGTATTGAAGGATGTTCCAGAAGTAACAGAAGTAGATGTGAGACTGGTTTGGTCACCAGCTTGGACCGTTCAAAAAATGAGTCGTTATGCTCGAATTGCATTAGGAATTAAATAAAAAAACAAAATGGTTTCGAACGTTTGAAGCCGTTTTTTTATTATGGCTTCGAGCCAGTTTTTCTCGTAGAGAAAAACAAGAAAGCCACCAGCTATGCTGGTGGCTGCCAAGGCTTTGAGTTTCCATTTCTTTTTCCTGTTATAATCTAATTGTTCAGGTTAGATCAAGGAGGAGTAAACTAGTCCAGTGGACTAGTTTAGCATGGCTAAAACCAGTTACAGTTTATCACATACTAAATGGATGTGCTCTATCACATAGTTTTCACACCTAAGTACCGTAGAAAATCCATTTACTACAAAATAAGGCAGGACTTAATTGATATTTTCCGTCATCTATGTCGATGCAAAGGCGTGGACATCACGTCATACGCATGAAAAATTTCTTCTCTCCTTTTGTCCCCGGAAATAACTGCTTTAAACTTAGTATCTATCTTTATACAAGCACCTTATCCCCGATTTCCAAATAATTGTGGCAAATAATCCTCCAAATGGACAGAAATATAGCGTTGTTTGCGGCGGTAACTCAATTTCTCCTTAGGGAAGGTCATCATTTGTAAGAGATGAAGACAAGCCTTACGAATAGCATTTAAATTGAAAGCAGCTCGTTTATCTAAGGTTTGGTTCTTATCTTCTCGGTAAACCACATCTAACAACCAATGTAGGCTCTCAACCGACCAATGACCACGAACAACCTGAGAAAAAGTTTGCACATCGCCCTTGAAACTAAGGATAAAGTAACGGACCTCTTCAGTGATGACACCATCTTTATCAATGATATTCTTAGTCATACCAATCCCACGAAGTTTTTTCCATTTCGGATGTCGTTGGCTCAGCCATTTCACATCGTGAGAAACCCAGTAGTCCCTCACCTCAATCTGACTGCGTGCCTTTTCAATGGTCTGATAATGACAGCCTTTCTCTGTCAACGTAGATAACAATTTGGCGTCACTAAAATAGAGGTCAATATCCTCATGGAGATTGCCTTGATTTCCTTTGACTGCCAAGCAATAATCACCCTTACCGCTGATAATCACATCCGCAATGTCTGTCTAGGTGCCCATGGCATCAATCGTGACAACACTCTTACGAAGGTCTAGCTGACACAAGAGGCGAGGAATGGCTGTGATTTCATTACTTTTATCCTCAACAGCTACCTGCCCAAGGCTAATCCGATTACCACCATCATAAGCAGTGACAATATGAGTAGGAGATTGGTGTTTCCCTCGGTTCCCCCGAATCGTTTTTCCGTCAACGGCAATCAATTTTGAAAAATCAGTTGTTTCCGAACTAGCTTCGAAGGACAGTTTCAGTTCCTTTAAGAAATCTGGATTGACCATACTCACAACACGTTCCAAGGTGTCATGAGAAGGACAACCAGCACTCAAGTCAACGTATTCTCTCAAGACAGATTCGTTCATTTCTATGAAATCTTCCATCTCTTTCCACGTTTCAACCCCTGCTAATTGACAAGCGAAAACCAGAAACAGAATGGTAGATAGAGGATATCGGATTTTCCATGCTTGACGGCTATCATACTCTTCTTTGTGCTCTTCTATGGATAAAAGAAAATCAATCAAAGTAGTTCACCTCTATTCTAGTGTACTACTTTGATTGATATTTGGTTATGATTTCCGATTTCTGAAAACGATTTTTTCTTCATGCGTTTGGCGTGGTGGAAATCATTGAGGGACACATGATGCCAGACCATGTTCATATGCTTGTCTTGATATCCCCAAAACTTTCGATTTCCGATTTTATGGGATATTTGAAAAGTAAAAGTGCTCTCATGATATTTGATAAACATGCTAATTTAAAATATAAGTATACCCGTGGTGCTAGTTCATTTCAAAATAGCGTAAATTATGAGCTAGAATAATTTGTTCAATTTGCAACTGTAGTCCGGCTAGACTTCTAGCTAATGTATGTTGGATGTCAAAGAGACGACACAGTTCAGAAAAACGTGTTTCAATAGTTCGTCTCATGGCCATCGCTTTCCAATTGTTCTGTTCTTCAGCTC
>NZ_JAOTGF010000012.1:0-76303 GCF_044427305.1 Streptococcus sp. 2021WUSS109 | reverse complement strand
TATATACTGTACTTCACTGATTTGCTCTGCGTCAACCACCACTGGAATTTTTCTAACCTTAACCATATTTACCACCTGCCTGCTATTTTTGATTACATTATAGCATACTTTAGAAAAAAATAAAAAAAGCCCTACGCTCAAATTTTGGTCGAGGAGAGCGCAAGGCAACATGTATAAAGAATTAGGCATTAAAAAGCCATTTTCTTTATACCCATTTTAACACAGAAATGAGGTAAAATCAATGTGGCCAGAAGCACATGAATCCGGAAAAGTGAATTTTGTTGAAAGATACCGTGACCCTTATACGCAGAAATGGAAAAGGACATCCGTCCTCATGGAGAAGGATACTCCACGGATCAGAAAAGAGGCCCAGAAAATACTGGATGCAAAGATAGCGGACATCCTCAGCAAGCTGAAAAGCTCTGAAATGCTATTTACTGATTTATTCGACCAATGGTGGACTTTCTACCAGCAAGAAATCAAACGCACTTCAATCGCTTCTCTGAAGGGTAATATTAAGGAAATCAGAGACAGTTTTGGTCTGGGTATCAAAGTAGTCAATATTGACCCAAAATATGTCCAAAATTACCTAGACAACCTAGATTGCTCTAGGAATAAGAAAGAGCGTACAAAATCCATGTTGAACCTTGCTTTTGATTATGCAGTCGACCTGGACATCATCAAAGACAATCCTGCTAGACGGGCCAAACTTCCACGGATAAAAAAGACCTTGGAAGACTGGAAAAAGATTGAAGAAAAATATCTTGAGGAAGACGAAATAAAGCCACTGCTAAAGGAATTATTCAGGCGACCTAGCACATACCGAACTGCATTACTAGCAGAATTTATGAGCCTTAATGGTTGCCGTATCGGCGAAGCTGTCAGCCTTGAGCCAGAAAACCGTGATTTTGAGACCAAGATTTTACAATTACACGGTACATACGACCATACTGAAGGCTATCGTAATGGTGAGAAAACGACCCCAAAAACCAACGCTTCCTATCGTGAAACATTCATGACCAAACGAGAAATGGAGATTATAGAGGAATTGGAATTCATGAATGAGCTAGAAAAAAATACCAATCCACGGTACAAGGACATGGGCTATATCTTCACGACTAAGAATGGTGTTCCAATCCAGACCAATTCCTTCAACCTGGCCTTAAAAAAAGCTAATGAACGGCTTGAAAAACCAATTCAGAAAAACTTGACCAGCCACATCTTCCGTCATACCCTTGTCAGCCGTCTAGCAGAAAACAGAGTTCCCTTGAAAGCCATCATGGACCGTGTCGGACATGCAGATGCTAAGACAACAACCCAAATTTACACCCATGTCACAAAGAAACTCAAGGCAAATGTAGCTGAAATCATGGAAAAATACTGATTTTATGCCCCAAAAATGCCCCAAAACACAGAAAAAAGCCCGTCGGACAGGCTAGAAAGCTTGATATGACGGGCTTTTTAATGCTGAATTATTTAACCGCGTCTTTAAGATATTTATCAATAGTTGGATTAATATTATTCAAATCTGCCAATCCATATAAACTATGATAAATCCCATTTTCATAAGTGCTATAGTCCGTCCAAGACTCATGATTAAATATACCATCAACATCATTTGAGAATGTCCCAATTAAATTTCCATTTCTAAATAAAGCCCCATCTTCAGGAAAAGAATAGCCCGAATATTCTGCGGTTGAAGTATGATTCGGAGCAAAATCAATTACTATTTTAATATTATTTTCATGTGCAATGGATACCAATTCTTTAAAATCCTCTTGTGTCCCAAAAGCAGAATTAGTATTAAAGAAGTCTCTAGCCCAATAACCATGATATGAAGCACTATTACTAGTAGGGTCTATACTAGTAATATTTTCAACAGGTGAAGATATCCAAATTGCTGTAATTCCGAGATCTGTTAAATAGCCATCCTGAATCTTCTTTATTATTCCTCGCCAATCTCCTCCATGATACTTCCTAAGATTTGTAGTATCAAAAATCTCACCTGATGGATTATTAGTCGAATCACCATCATAAAACCTATCGGTAATAATTTGGTAAATAACATCCGATGAAAAATCAACCTTATTGTTAATTGAATTATAACTTTCTGCATTAATAACACTAAATTTTGTTGTAACTAAAATAAGATAATAATAGGCAGTGTCATTAAATAATCTTTCCAATAAAATTTCTTCATCATTCACCTCTTATTTTACTGCTCCAGCGGTCAAACCATTGACCATATTTTTTATTAGCAAGAAATATAACACTACAATTGGAACCGCAATAAATATACTTCCTGCTGCAAAACGTGCAAACTCTGTCTCATCTAAATTCATCAAGCCAACAGCAACGGTATAAAGATTTTTTTCCTTCAATAATAATTTTGGTAAAATGAAGTCACTCCATGGCCATGCAAAATTGGTTAATGCTGTATATGTAATAATCGGCCTAGACAACGGCAAGTGGATATGCCAAAAAATTTGAAAACTCGTAGCTCCATCCATTCGGGCTGCTTCATCAATGCTATAAGAAATGGTATCAAAAAAACCTTTTTGGGTTAAATAACCCATTGGAGCTGCTGCACTATATATTAATACCAATCCCCACAATTGATTAATTAGGTTAAATTGAGTCATCAGCAAATAAACAGCAATCATCCCCATAAATGACGGAAACATACCTAGTACCATTGTTGTCTTCATTAATGCATTCTTTCCATTAAAATAAAAACGAGACATTGCGTATGCTGTTAATATGACTAAAAATGTTCCCAGTATACAGCTCATACTTGCAATAAACAACGTATTTAAGAACCATCTCGGGTAGTTATATAGATCTGTATCTGTAAACAAAGTTATAAAACTTTTTAAACTATAAGATGTTGGAAAAAAGCCATCAAATGAATAAATAGTGCCTGATTGAGAAAATGAGGCTAATATCAACCAAATACAGGGAAAGAGAAAGACAAAACTTACCAAAATAAGCATGCAATATATCCCTGTACTTTGTAAAAAGTGAGACCATTTTCTCATAAAAATCTACCTCCTTCCTTATAAGAAGATGTTCGAACGTAGACAGAAAGCGAAATAACAGAAGTTAATAAGAAGATTATTAGACTAATAGTAGCCCCTATACTATAATAATTATTATCAATTGAAAGATTGTATAACCAATTAATTAGTAAATCTGTATCACTTGCTAGAAAATAATCATCTAAATATAACCCACCTCTTAGGAAATAAAAGATCCCAAAGTTATTGAAATTACCGACAAACTGACCGATAAGGACTGGCGTTGTCGCTGTCAATATATAGGGAAAAGTAATTTTTGTAAATTGTGCCCACTTATTTGCACCATCAATTTCTGCTGCTTCATAAAGTGATGCGTCCCGATTGGATAACAAACCAGTTACTAATAGCATAATTGATGGTACTCCAATCCAAGCGTTTACCATAAGGCCAATGACACGAGCTGACCACTTGGCATCAACATCAAGAAACCCTATTGCTTGAAACCCCTGGTTTTGCAAAAGTTGATTGATTGGACCACCATAAGAAAACATGAATTTAAATGCCAATAAGCTAATAAAACCAGGTATAGCATAAGCCAAAATAGGAAAAGCTCTCCAAACCACTTTCCATTTGACACGTTTATTTGAAAAAAGTAATGCTAAGGATAAACCACCAAAATAGTTTAAACCTGTAGACAGAACTGCCCACAAAATATTCCAGCTTAAGATTTTAAAAAAAGTTGGAGCAAATTGAGTCAAAGAGACTATTTTTACAAAATTTTTAAGTCCAATCCAGCTTACTAATTCTGGAGGAACAATTTTTCCACCATAATTCGTAAAAGCAATTAATATCATAAAAATAATTGGAAGGACACTAAACACCATAATTCCTAAAACTGGAAAAAATAGGACAAAAGCTGGAAAGTTTCTATCAATTGAAATTTTTATCTCCTCACGGAACGATGGAATCTTTTTTCCTTCACGTATTAATTGATCAACATATAATGCATCTTTGATATTTATAACATACAAATATATAGCTAGTGAAAATATTATGAAACCCAAAATTCCCATGAGTAACATGATGATCGAATTGTCACCTTCTATTCCAAACCAGGTGTCTGCTTTTTGTGTTCCAAGTGTAAAGAATCCTATTATATCTCTAAAGCCTCTAAAAAATAAATAACTTAAGAAAAATAATTCAATTCCCAAAAATAGTATTCCTTTAAATTTTTGACCGAGAAGAAATTGGCCAAAACCCATGCAAAATAAAGATGTTTTAGCTTCGACAGATGCTTTTCTCAAATCTATTTTTCCATGCTTAAACATATTTTCTCCTATTCTAGTGTATGAATGGCATCACTAATTTGCTGAGCCACTTTTTCAAGTCCTTGTTTAAGATCTTGATTAGTTCTAAATTTTTTCTCTGATTCTGCGCGAAAAACATCTTTAGTAATATCAGCAAAAAATGTTTGAGTAGGGGTCCAAATTTGTGATACAGCCGAATTTGATGGCATTAATACAATATTATTATTTTCGAGCTCTCCATACACTGCTTCTGAAATTCCGCCGATTTCCTTTATTACATCTGATCTGGTAGGCACAATACCCAACATTTCATATCGTTTTAAAATATTTTCATAATTTGTAGCAAAATTTACAAAGGCAAGACTTGCATTTGGACAAGGAGTATAAGCACTAATTGCATAGCCATTCACTCCTCCCATTGTTTTTGTGTCAATCAACTCCGAATTAACATCCGTTAAATCACCACTTTTAGGTAATTGAGGTAAATTAACCATTACCAGATTCTCACTTGCTAAAGTCTCTGCCTCAATTGTAGACATCCCTTGGTGTTCATAATATTGAATCAATTCATCTAAAAAGGTTGAATAAACATCTGGTGTAGACATTGTTGCAAAAAAAGTCCCATCTGCAAGTTTACTATATGCACTTGTAGTTATCGTATCATCAACACTTTCTTCATTCATAGCTGAAGCCAATTGCTGAATAACTTTTGCACCTTTTTCCGCATCCCCTGATGCAAATCCAATATCATTTGTATCTAAATTATCATTTCCAAAAATATATGCACCATAAGAAAACAAGAAACCGCTTGAAAAATATGAATCATACAAGGATTTCATATAGCCATATTTAGAAGAATCGGCAGCATGACGTTCTTGTGAAAATCTCAGTAAACTTGACCAAGTTTCAACCATGTCTGGGATTTGATTTTTATTGTCATCCCACTTACTTTCCCAATCAACTGGTAGTAAATCTTTGCGATAATACAGCATAGGTGTCTGAACATTCACAGGGACACCTAGAGTATATGTTGTTCCATCTAGATGATATTCAAATGCTTTCCATGCCATTGAAGAAGTTGTTTCATATGCATCCAAATCTTTTATTGGGAGGGGATAAATGTGTTTATCTTCTGCATATTTCATAATGACATCATTAGCCTGATACAGAACATCCGGTCCATAACCATAAGGACCATCATTAGCCAAATCAACATACTGATCTATATTTGCATCTACTGCTATAATATTTTCATCAGCATACATTTCATTAAATGCTGCAATCAGTTCAGCAAAATATCCCTTTGAAATTGCTGTATTGTTTTCAAGAACTTTAATTGTAGCCCCATTTTCAAGTTTTCCAGTAAATATCATACTGTCATTCGTTGATTGATTCTTGTTAGGAATAATCGGTGGACTAACACTAGCTAAAAACAAGCTTGTAATTGCAGTTACAGATATAGCATAAAGTGTTTTGAGTTTCATTTTTTTCACCTAAAATTCATAAAAAATATACCCATATCGTGACAAGAATCCATCACTATCTAATCCCCTAGATACAAGAGGAGTGCCTTCAAAGCAAATCTTCTGTTTTTTTTCATCCAAATTTAAGAGGAAATGCACACTCTTTTCTTGCCACTTACGCTCCACATGAACCAATTCTCCTTTATTCAGAATTGATATATCACCATTCTGGATTGAGGTATTTTTTCTTGTAGATATGATTGCTTTAATATTGTTTAAAAATTCGTTATCCCATTCCTCTGTGTTCCAATTAAAGGTCCTACGTGAATCGGGATCGTATCCTCCTTCCAAACATATTTCTGTTCCATAATAGATACATGGAACACCTGGAAAAATAAACATTAAAGCCAAAGCAGCTAATACTTTATCTTTTGAATTTCCAACCTGTGTAAAGATTCGATGTGTATCATGGGAATCCAATAAATTTAAATTCATTTGGTTAACCTGTGTTTGATTCCTCATCAAAATATGATTCAGTCGTTCCACTAAATCTTTAGCCTTAAATCGGTCAAATGCGAAACAATCTAAACTTGCTTTTGTAAAAGCATAGTTCATTATACTATCATATTGATCTCCCATTAAATATGGATATGCATCATGCCAATTTTCACCAATTAAAACACAATCTTGCTTCACATCCTTGATTGCCAATCTAAATTGTCTCCAAAATTGATGAGAAACCTCATCAGATACATCCAATCGCCATCCATCAATATTTGCTTCTTTAATCCAGTACAGTCCAATATCTATCAAATGTTTTCTAACTTCTGCATTCGAGGTGTTCCATTTTGGCATATAGTAGCACGAAGCAAAGCATTCATAATTAACCTTTTCAATATCAGGGAAATCACCATCAATCATAAACCAATCATAATACGGAGAATCCTTCCCTTGGTTGATTACATCAATAAATTCTTTTGAATTCATACTGCAATGATTAAAAACAGCATCCAGAACAACTCTTATCCCTCGCTGATGACACTTACTAACAAGTTCTTTTAAATCTGCTAAAGTCCCAAATTGTTCATCAATCTCATAATAATTTTCAATATCATACTTATGATTGGTGGGGGATTTAAAAATAGGAGTTAAATACAAAGCATTAATTCCCAAATCTAAAAGATAATCCAATTGATTAATAATTCCTCTCAAATCTCCACCAGCAAAACTTTTAGATGTTGGCAGATCCCCCCAAGACATATCAATGTAGGACTGGTTTTTTAAGTTATCACCTTTAGCAAATCGATCAATAAAAATTTGATAGAAAGTACTCTCCTTCAACCAGTCAACTGTAGGAAAAATATCAATTTGATTAATGTAGGGCATTTGAAAAAAATTATAAAAACCAGTCTCAAAATGATAATGCTCAGTTAACCCATCTTCACTGAAAAAATAGCTTTGTGTATTTTTTTCTAGTCTAAAGATATATGCTAATCTTGTATCCGTAACTTTTAAATTTATTTCAAAATATGCAAATGTATTATCCTCATAACGAAGTGGAACTCTTAACTCCTTCCTGTCGAAATGATAATCATATTTTTTTCCATATACAAGATAGATATGTGTGTCTCTATCCTCTTTGGCCGTTCGTATCCTAATTACAACTTCATTTTGATCTATTGCAAAACAATATCTTGAATCTGGGATATGCAAAATTCCTGCTTCATTCATCACTTACATCTCCTACATTATTTTTAAGTTGACTTTTTGTTTTTTTTTTTATATAACAATCCTATGAAAAAGATTACCATAAAAGACGTTGCACGTGAGGCCGGGGTCTCCGTTGCTACTGTTTCCTACATTATCAACAATCGTGAAGACCAAAAAATTAGTCCTGAAACGCGTAATAAAGTTCTACAAATTATTAATTTATTGGACTATACTCCTAACCAAGCCGCAAAGTCACTTGTAACTCAAAAATCGCAAATTGTTGCCCTTCACTACAAGGAAGCCGAGTCCTATTTGCAAAAAGCCGAGCAACTTCATTTCATCAATAAATTAACGAACTTTCTACATAATAAAAATTACTATTTAATGTGTCTTAGTGAACATTACATTGAAAAAATAGATTTAGCTGATGTAATATTAACTCTTGACGTGGCTAAGGAAGATTTCTATAAAATCGGGAATGCCAATTTCTCGCCTCTAATTGCCCTTGATAGTTTTATTGATGATCCTGTGTTTTTTCAAATAAATTCAGATTTTCAAAAATTAAAAAAACAGGCTATACAATATTTTGGAGAGACTACTTTTACTTTTGTATCTCTGCCAATAAATGATGAAAAAAGAAAAGAATTAATTCAAAATACATTTTCTTCAATTAAATACGTTAAATCAGTGGAAGAACTAGATAACTTTGATTACAAAAATGTTTTAATTATTGATTCAATCTTGGAACAATTAATCTCGAACTATTACAACAAATTGTATATCTCAGGTTTCTCAGATGAAAAATTTGAAAAAATTTTTCAAGCTATCGAATGGGCTTCACAGCGTATTGAAATCAATAATCATAACATTGTTGTTTAGAAAGTTAGAGTAGCTATTTCTCGAGATTACATGCTAATACTTACTCATTTTCAAGTCCCTCCTCAGACATATAAAGCACCACCATTTTGTTTATTTATTGTAATAACTCTAACTATTTATGAAACAATTGACGATTGAAAATTGAACAAACTTGGTTCTCATCATAAACTGCAAGCGTAACTTGAATTTGACGTGGTGAGATAACAAATAATAAAAGAAAAACTAATAAACAGTGTCACTCCAAATGAACAACAAAATATTTAAATAATTTAACTAAATTGTCAAAAATTAAAATCAAACTGGATAAGGGAGGAAACAATTTTCTCCCTTAAAAATTCCTTCACTCCTGTGTCAGCGAGTTTTTCAACAAATTTTTTATCTTGTTGAAAAAACTCGCTTTTTTAAAATTTCACAAACGGTTAGATAATCTAATTCATTTTTTAAACTTACTAGTTTTCATACGTCCAAGCAATCGTATCAAAATTATTTATATTAAAGGATTCTTTCTTTGCTTCTGAATATTCGGAATTTTCAGTGTCATAAGTATCTTCAGCAGGATGTGTAATTAAAGTAAATGTATATGTTCCTGATTTTGCAATCTTAATATTCGACCGTTTGCTTGAAGTTTCACCAAGACCCCCAGAATTTTCAAAATAAGTTACACCATCTTTCTCAATTGTCTCCAAATATCCAAACCCTCTTTGATTTTCCCAACTACTATTTATTGCAAATTGAAATTCGTCGCCTTCTTCTAAATTCATTGTAATCGAATAAATATTGCTTTCGTTACTTTCCTCTTTTATGAGTTTATGCTTATCACTTACGTTTGCCCCCCAATTTGATTCTTTAAGAATCTCACTATTTCCATTCCCTACAACAATAAAACTCCGGGTATCTTCTTTATAAGCTGAGAAACCAGCGTATAAGGATAAATCGCTTGTAATATTACTACTCTCAGTGAATTTTCGTGAAAAATCTGGTTTTACATACCATCCAACAAAGGTTTTTCCCTCCTTTGAAGGAGTGTATTTTAGTATATCTCCTGTTGATTTTACTTGCTCAGTTTTTAAAACTGTTGTGCCATCACTGTCATAGTAAGTAACTTTGTAGTTTGAAGCTTCAGAAACAACTGAATTAGTCGAATTTGCTTCTTGGGAAGCTTGAGTGCAGGCAACCAAATTTAAAGAAAGTACTGCAATAGTCAAAAAATATAGACATTTTTTCATGATACCACCTCGGATATTAATATTTTTCCAACTTAACTTAAACGTTTAAGTTAAGTTAATTTTATTGCAATCGCTTACAAATGTCAATACTTTTTTCCTAATTTTTATAAATTTTATTGAATATCAAAAAAATATTAAATTAGTGAAATATTAAATTAGTTATGTTTTTCCGAATTTCAAATAAAAAACATTATGGACACATAATCTAATCCATAATGTTCTCTTCATTATTATTCACTTTGTAGAATTATTCCTTCTTCGCTTAGGCTTCCTTCATTTATTTATTAGCAAACGCGTCGAGTAGAACTTGAAATTCCTCATTGCTAAGAGTGATGCCTTTCCCCATCTTGGTATGGTCAGGACTCCAGGTACGGATGTCATACTTGGCTGGTGCGCCATTAAAAGATACTCGATTAAGCTCCTTGGTCCATCCTTTATCATTTTCAGATAAGACCAATAATTTTTCTTCAATTTCAAATGTAAATTCTGCCATTTGTTACCTCCTCACTTATCTATTCGAAAAAGCTTGTCATTTTTATAAAAATTAGATAATATAATTATATCAAGTTTGAAAGGATTATGCCATGAAGAGGTTTTTAGAAGTTATTTTCGAGCAGTTCACCGTCTTTTTAGAACATGGCAAAGCTCCTAAGTCTATTGAGCCAGATAGCAAGGAAGATATCAAGAATAACTTGGAGCTGGCTTTATATAAAAAAGCTGCAGTCCATGTCATCTATGGTGATCGTAGTTTCACAGGTGACATTGTGAAATATGATACCGATCGCCAACGGATTATCATGAAAAATTTCAAACGTCAGGTTACCAGCATTATAAAAATCGAGGACATAAAAAAAGTTACCTTGGTTCCAGATAGCATCAAGACTTCTCAACAACAAACAAAAGGCTGAAATTTCGGTCTTGCAGATTGAAGAAAAAGTCCATTTTGGACAATTTTCTTCAATCTTTTTTCTTTATGTTGAAAATTAAAAACTCTCAGAAACGCCGAAATATCAATGTTTCTAAGAGTTTAATGACTTGCTATCTTTCGCAAACTTCTTCAATTTTTTATATTTTTAAGAGTTTGTCTACGTTCTGAGGCTGAAATTTCGGCCTTTTTATGTTTATGCACGAATAGTTAAGGATTGTCCATCTTCTTGGTAGAGATTGATAAGGCCTGATTTGCAGGCACGAATCATGTCACCAGGATAGATTTCACGGTCCAGCTTAATAGTTAAGAGTTCCATCGGCTTGTTGGCGCGGTCAATCTTTTCTCCATTTGAATCATGCAAGTCCTGAATAGTCGTTTCAAAATGACGGAAACCTGGTCCGTAAAACTCTACTTGGTCACCTTCGTTGATAACATTACGCTGACGAATGGTTGCAGTCATGGTTTCCTTGTCAAAAGCCACTACTTCGGCGATAAATTTGTATTCTGGAATCTTACGGCGGGCTCCAAAGAGTTGCTCATTTTCACTCGGCGGGCTATAGTAGAAACCTGTCGCCAATTCACGTTGGGCAACCTTCCACATCTCATCAATCAGGTCTTGCTTGATCGCTTCAAACTTTTCTGGGCTTTCAAGATAGGCATCTACCGCAGCCTTGTAGCAGTTGGTCACTGTTGATACGTAGTGGACAGATTTCATACGGCCTTCGATTTTCAGGCTATCGACCCCGTTTTCAATCATATCTGGAATATGGTCGATCATACACATGTCCACCGCAGACATGGAGAACTCCTCTGGGATTTCCCCTTTAATCGAACGGCGTTCTTCACCAAATGGGAGGTCGTAGAGATTGTACTTCCAACGGCAAGACTGGGAGCAGCCACCGCGGTTAGCATCGCGTTTGCTCATGTGGTTAGAGAGAACGCAGCGACCTGAATAGGAAATACACATAGCTCCGTGAACAAAGGCTTCGATTTCAACGTCTGTCCGTCTACGGATTTCAGCCACCTCTTCCATAGTCACTTCGCGGGCCAGGACGACACGAGTCAAGCCCAATTCCTTCCAGAACTCGAAGGTCTCATAGTTAGTTGATGAAGCCTGGGTAGACAGGTGGATTTCAAGGCCTGGCGCTTCGGTTGCACAGATAACGATGAGGGCCGGGTCAGATACGATAACGGCATCCAAGCCCATGTCACGCAATTCACGGAACCAGGCTCCTGCTCCTTCTTCATTACCTTCGTGGGTGACCATGTTGGCAGCTACATAGACCTTGGCACCACGGGCATGGGCATATTCAATTCCTTCCCGCATCTCGTCCATGGTAAAGTTACCAGCTCGGCTACGCAGACCGTAGGCCTGGCCGCCAACAAAGACCGCATCAGCACCATAATCAATGGCTACCTTCAATTTCTCCAAAGTCCCAGCAGGTGACAAGACCTCGGGACGCTTTAATGTTTTTGACATCATGTAAAATCTCCTCTATTTGCGACGGTTTCCACATGAAACGATACTTTTCCATGTGGAAACCTAGTGCAGAGTTTAGAAAATCGCTCAAAGGCGTTTTCGTGCTCTGACCTTACATTGTAAGTGACAGAGCTAACTCTGCCAGGATAGAATACTGTAAACGATGTTGTTTCACTCGGAAACCTAGTGCAGAGTTTAGAAAATCGCCCAAAGGCGTTTTCGTGCTCTGACCTTACATAGTAAGTGACAGAGCTAACTCTGTCAGGTTAAAGTAAATAAATTCTGCTATAAATATTGTTATTTAACCTTATTACGGTCAAATTCGTAGAAGCCTGTATCCAAGCCACGTTCAGCTGGATGGAGCTTGCGTACCTGTTCATCCAAAAGGAAGGCCTGATCATAAGTGAAGTCGCCTTTTTCAATCAAATCTCTTGCTTGAACAAAAAGCTTAACAATTTCAACAAAGTTCTGACCAGGGCAATAGATACCATCAAGTTTCCAATTATGATAACCATGTTCATCTAATTCTGATAGCTTGGTCATCATATCAATGTCATTGTTGATAAAGATATGGGTACCGTGCTTGTCCTCAAAGATAGAATAGTGACTATCTGGGTCGCTCGGCTCAGCTAAGAAAAGTCCGCGTCCACGTGACAAATCTGTCTCATCAGCCTTTGTAAAATTGTAGTAATTCTGTAACAAGGTTCGTTTAGAATGGTGAATAACAGAGGCGCCGTAGACCAAGATTTCCGCTGGCATTTCCAAGTTCTTAGCAATATCAAAGAGTTCTTCTGATGGAATCTCTCTTGCCAAAACAGCCTCTACTGCTCCATGATCTTTCCAAAAGTTAATCTGACGGCTGGAAGTCACAAAGACAGATGTATCATAGATTAGCTTGAAATTGTAGCCATCACGTTTATTGATATAGAAAATTCCAGTATCTCCGACAACCAGATAATCAACCTTGATTTCCCTCATTAGCTCCATAAACGGTTTGATATTGTCCATCATATCTTGGTGCATGAGGGCATTAGCAGCGACCGTCAATTCCTTCCCAGCGCTATGAACTAGCTCTGCTATTTCCCTAAGTTCATCATAGGTAAAATTTGTTGGGATGCGAAGGGCATGGTCCTCTTCCCCAACATAAATACGGTCAACTCCTGCTGCAAGCAGTTCTTTGACCTGCTCAATACTTTCAGCTGTTGCTGTAATGATAATTTTTTCCATAAGGATAATTATATCAAAAAGAGAAATATCTGATAAGTGACTAGCCGTGTTTTAATATTCAGACTTTTCTAATATCCTTCTTGTAACATTATTGTAATATAAATGACATAATAATTCATCAATGATATGGTATTCTTTAAAGAGCAGAAAAGGAGACGATATGCCATTAAGACACTATCAGTCCCATGAGTACCAGTACGAAGAGTATATCCCGAAAGAGAAAAAGGCTAATTTTCAAACCTATCAAGCAAAAAATGCCAATAAAGAACGTCTAAAGGAATTGTTGTTTTTTGTTAATATCGCATTTTTTAGTTTGATAACAGTCATCGCTAGTTATGTCTATCTATCCTTAGGCATTCCTGTTTTTATTGCCATCATATTGGCAAGTGCGACGGGTTTTCTTGGACTACGTTTGGTTCAAATTGGACTAAAGAAGAAATTTAAACCCAGACAAGTTATCAGAAAAAATTAATAATGAAGTATGAAGATAGAGAAAGTTATTCTCTGTCTTTTTTGCATGAACCGCTGCCGTCTGTAAACAATTGATCCTCTGCACCTCTTAATATAGTCTGGTAATTTTCTATCTTATAATCTAAACGTTCTAGAGCTTGCTGAATTTCCAACAATCATGACTGCAGGACTTCCCGTTCCTCTTTTAGTAAATCAATCCGGGCTTCCACAGTACTATCGCCAGCCTGCCCCAAACCCATATACTCAATCAAGCGCTCAATAGACATACCAGCACTCCTAAAACAGCGAACAAATTCCAAAACGGCTACATCATTTTCCACAAAATCCCTTACTCCAGAAGATTTTCTTGCAATTTTTGGAATAAGCCCTATCCGCTCATAGTAGCGAATGGTATCTGCCGATAGACCTGTTACATCACTAACTTCTTTAATGTTCATATTCATTCTCCCTTCGTTTTGTATATCTATTATATACCTTGAAGTCAAGTATGCGACAAAAAATCTGGGTTTCCCCAGATTTGCTATTTTATAAATAGTCCCCTTTAACCACAAAGAAGCTGCCACGGATTTCCCCAGCTAGTTTGGAGCGTTGGCGGGCAAACTTGAATTTGCCTTCAAATTCTTTGGGAATTTCAATGCCATAGCCGACCGCTCGCTTGCCACCTTTTTCTAGCGTATAGAGGACATTGACATATCGTCATTTGGTTTATCTTCTATTTCACCTTTTGGATGATTGGGAGTTGGAAAAATCTCCCTTTCCTAAGCTTAAAAGCTAAAGAACAAAGTCGAATAGTTTGACATTCTTTGCGATACTATCTAAGTCACATAAACAAATTTACTTCTTTTTTTACAAAAAATAAACTCCAAAGTAGTCCTAATAAACATAAAGCAATAAAAGGAGAAACCAGTATAGGTTTTACAATTGATCCTTCTGAGACTACTTGCCTAGCAAGTAGTTGATTTTCAATTCGATGACCTCTAACTAATAATCGGTGGCTATTAACACCATAAGGTGTGCAAGTCACAAGGGTTACGAAATCCTCATTCGGATCTATCATCAAAGGAGATACATCATCTGGAGTAACCGTAATAATTTTATCAATTTCGTATGTCAGAGTGTTATCTAAAACTTGTATCATAAATGTGTCCCCTATAACCAGCTGATCTAAATCAGAAAACAGTTTTGCAGAAGGCAATCCCCGATGTCCTGAAATAGCAGCGTGACTTCCCTGACCGCCAATGGGAAGGGAAGTCCCAGCAAGGTGACCTACTGCTACCTGCAATACGGCATCATCCGTTCCGTGATAAATAGGTAACGTTGTCTGCAATTTAGGAATTTCTACATAGCCCATAATACCAGTATCTGTGATATTTAAAATTGAGTCATACTTTTTTAAAGCTACACTGTCTATATTTAAATTAGGTATTGTCCCCTTTTCGAGCATGCTATTATATGCACTGACATTTTCTAAAATTTTTTGTTTTTCTTCTTTTGAAATATCCAATAATTTCTCAGAATAAGTAGCTACTGCTTCTGATTGATAATGTGAGTTCCAATAATCACTTACTGTTGGATATAATAACAATAATAGGCCAGTTATTAAGAAAAAGACTAGCAGACTCGTTATGTAATTATTTTTAGATCTGGAAATCATAATAACCTCATTTTGAAATAATAGGAAAAGAGGCTGGGAAAAAAGTCCAGCCTCGCTTCTCAGAGTTCGTGTCTACATCTCAGCGTAGTGGTGGATTGGGTTTAACAGTCCAGTGGACTGTTAAAGGTTAGAGATAGGAGTTGCAAAGCAAATCTCAGTGATTCATGTTTTACGCTTCAAATCTGACCTCTACGACTGTTCGAACAAGTTAGCTTAATTTCCAACCTATTCCAAATTTACTTAAGGTCTACACGTTTCTTCGTCACAAGAAGGACTGCTGAACTGATTGCAAACAATGCCCCAATAAGGTAAAGCATCTTTGTCCCAACGCTACCTGTTGACGGCAGTAATGAACCTTTTTTATTAATGACATTTGTTGAGAGAGAGCCATCTTGCAAGTTTGAAGTAAATTTCAATTCTTCGTTACCTGACAGTTTGTTCAATGTTGGCATTGCAGACTCAATAGTGTATTCCGCAGTAATTGTAAACTCAAGTGGCTTGATTGTATTGTAACCACTTGGAGTGGTAGTTTCTTCTAATTTGTAGTCTCCAGCATCAAGGCCTTTAAATTCAAATTTAGTTAGTTCACTACCTTTTATTTCATCACCAACCTTTTTCCAATCATTCTTTACTTTTTTATAAAGAGTAAATCCTGCACCTGTCAAAGCCTTCCCATCCTGGTCTTGCTTATTTACAATGGTTTGGTATGTAAAGACAATAACTACATCTTTCGGTGTTCTACCCTGTCCTTCACCTTTAGAGTTAGGATTGTTTGAGTACACTAACTCAACTTCATTTCGGTTTCCCTGTCCACCAATAACAGCTTCTGAAGTTAATGTTGCTGTATATTCTACAACCACTTTAGTTTTAGAATTGATTTTCTGATCTTCAATAGATTTCAAATTTTCAATAGAGATTTGAAGTTCATTAATGTTTTTATTAATTTTAAATTTGTTTGTGACTTCAACTCTATTTTTACCTTCGTTTTCTAAATAAATTTTAGCATCTTCATTATATTTCAACCCCTTAGATAAAGTATCAACAAATTCAAGGTTATATGTTTGATAATCATCAAAATTACTTGGTAGGGTTGCTGTCAATTTAAAAGGAACTTGGTCATTAAAATCATAATCTGCTGCATCTTGCCAATTTGATTCTACACCTGTGGTATCATTTTTATCTTTAACTTTCTTTTCAACGGTTGGAATGTCACTTTTCAAAGTAGCTTCTGCATCTCCGACAACTTTCAAAATAAAGCGAGTATAAGAAGTATTTGTTTTCTTATCCATAGCTTGTTGCGCTTCTTGGGAGAAATCTTTATCTTTAACTAGGTAGTAACCTGGCTTTAACCCAGAGAGAATTGTCTTGTCAGCGGTACTCACAACTGATTTTGAAGGGTTCTCTTTTAAATGTTTACCGGCTTCAAATGCAAACTCCTTAACTTTGTTAGAGTCGTCATTTTCCTTACCTAATAAATCTACAATATCCGTTACCTCTTTCTTTTCTTCAAAAGTAAAAGGTGTAACATCAGAGCCCCATCCAATATTTGAAAGTGTCTTACCGTCTTCTGAAATTTCACCTTTAAAAATTTGGTAGGCTTCATAGGTATGACCAGCTGTTGTACCATTGATTGTTAAACTGTAATTTCTAGATTCCTCAGCAGAAACCTTTAGAATACCCAAGGCATAGAACATGACTGTAAAAAATACTGTAAAGATTGTTATTAACTTTTTCACGAAAATATCCTTTCTGACTTAAAAAATTTTTTATAAAATAATTTTTCACCATTTTCTGCAGTTATAGCACAGTCTCTCCTCCTATAACGCATACAAATGAATCAACTATACAAATTAAATTTATAGAATAATCCTCCCGCAACACCCAGTAATACTATTACTCCCAATAAGTAATACATGATTACACCTGGTCCACCTGTATTAGGCAACACGTATTTTCGGGTAGAGACGTTTCTTATAGTTAGTATCCCCGAAACAATGGCTGCATTTTCTGGAGTGGTTACATCCACCTCATTATTCTTAGATTGATAGCTAGTGTTATAACCAATTATTGGATGCTCCTGTACGAAATAACTGTACGTAACAGTCTCTCCTTCTTCCTTACCTTTTTTAGGAAGTTCATGATATGTCTTACTCCAATTCATCGTATGATTGAGGGTCTCGCCACTCAAATAATCTTTTATAATTTTACGTCCGTCATCAAAATGAACTATTTGCTTCAAATCATAGCTAATCTCTCCGTTCACACGGTCCGTTGGCTGCTTATCTACTGTAAACCATTGTTTATTGACCGTAATGCTTGTCATATTTAACTTCTGGTTTTTTATCGTCAATATCCCCTTAACAATAGCTGCTTCTGCTGGATTTACCGTATCAGCATTACTCTCATTCAAATAACGAACACTATAGCCTGGTAGGGGGACTTCCTCTACATAATAAGCATAGCTAACCTTTTGTTTAGCTTCATTTACACCTGATATTGGTAAATTATCATACCGTTTTGTCCATTGTTCAGCCGCAGTTAAGGTCTGGTTAGCTTGATAGACTGTTGTTGTCTTCGTTCCATCTTCTGTCGTGGAAATTTGGTTAAGATTATACGTAATGGAAGAAATTGTTGGTTCTCCAATCTCACTTCCATCCTCATTTAACCACTGCTTCCTTACAGTGATTGATGTTTTTGTTGGCACAACTTCTTTTTTATTACTAATAGTAATAACCGGGGTTTTACGCTCTGCTTCTCCAGCTGATTCAGCCTGTGATGCAACAACACTTGCACTAACACTAACTGAATTGCTACTCCATCCTGTAAATCCCCATGTCGCTGTCATATTGGTAGCAGCAGTTGGAACCCGTAATTTTTCTGTAATTTTAATTAAAAAACCATTGCTATACTTACCAGTCGCATCATCATAAAATTCATTCTTTTCTATAATGATTGCTGAGGAATTAGGATTATATTGAGCACTAGTTATTTTCTCTAATCCATCAGTCCCTCCATGCATACTATCAGGCATATAGGTATGTTTAAGAGCATTTGGAACCTTAAATATTTCAAGGTTAGTAATATCAGTTTGACCTTGGTTATCAAGAGTAATTTGATGTTTCCCCCAAAGAAAATTGGCAACATAATCTCTAGATAGGTCATTCCCGTTATTGATATAAATAATTCGTTCAACTTCTCCAGTAAGGCGATTAACAGAGGCTACCTGATTACGGATTTTTAATCCTTTAGCTACACCGCCTGGCATCTCTCTGGAAGCCCCATAATCAATATAAAATGTTTTTGAAGGTTGATTTTGTCCATCTATAACATTTGTAAAACTTTGTTTACCTGAATAAGGTACATTCTTCAAATCCGCTCCCATAGTCGCATAACTTGCTGAAAGCTTGATATTCTGTTCTCGTCGTACATAATCATTAAATGTATAAATAAAGCTATTTGTCGCTTCATCATACCTTCCTGTAGCTACAACCGTATCTCCAACTTTCAAAGGAATAGGCGGTAAAGTACGTTCTCTAATCCCTGTAGGTGATAATTTACTATCCAACTTAATTGTGAAAGAATCTCCCGGTTGAGTATCTGGTTTAACTTTAAGTTCAAAAGCTAACTTTATAAACTCTCCACTGGTCATCCATACTGCATCTTCATTATCTTTTTTTGTATCACTTCGCGTTGAAGTCAGCTCGTATTTTAATACTTCAACTACATTTTCTACTTTAGGCTGCCTAATAATAGTATTACCCCGGGACTCTGATATTTTCTCTTCAGATGTTGAATCGGTGGATTTTATATATTTGGCTTCCACAATTCCGTAATGATTAACTCTGATTTCATAGTAATCATTCAATAACTGATAACCTTTAGGCGCTTTAGTCTCTCTAAGGGTATACGTTCCTTTCGTTAGATTTGAGAATACAGTACCCTTTGAATCGTTAGTGGTAGTTATCGTTTGCATAACTGTACCAGTTGAATCAGAAAGAGTAAATACAGCACCTGCTAATGCCTTCCCTTTCTCATTTACTTTCTTCAAAGTAAAGCTTCCACTTTGTTCAGCTATCTGAACATTTGACGCCGAGCGTAAAAAGGAATCCATTGAGACAGTTGCTTCTGTCACTTCTCTTGTTAATACAAAGGGATCTTCCTTGCTTCCATTCCCTGTTTTATTTACCAATTCACTATTTGTTGCTGCTCGTTCAATTATTCGATACGTCGCTGAGGAATTTGCTACATTTTCCCATACTAACTGAGTAGAAGTTGCCTCATCCGGCGCTTCAATACTTTGAACAGCATTTTCAACTTCTGCTATTCTCCATGAACCATCTTCATTTTGAACTTGCAATTCTATATCAATAACGTCATCACTATCAAACTCATTCCATTCTTTTCTTGCATATAAAGTGATAGGCTTTTCAGCTGTCTCTACTAGTGTGTAGTTGAAGAAAGAATCTGAATAAAATTCAATACTGGTGAGTCCTGTTTCATCTGCCTTTATTTCTGTTTTATCTGTTAAATCTTCAACACTATCTAAATCATTATTTTTGAAATGATAGAACTTCCATTTTGTCGAGCTTTTTTCTACAGGTATACTATTTTTAAATGTAAATGAAACTCTCACTTCTTTTTGAGGTTCGATTTTTTCTCCTGATTCAGTCAAAAAAGAAAGTTCGTAGGAATGAGCCTGCTGAACAATCTGAGAATTTTCTTCAAGAATAGATGATACTCTATCACTATATTTTGTACTATCTTCTGAAGGTAAAACCTGTAATCGAACAGGCTGTTCAAATGTATGCTCCTCATAGTTAACTTGTACAGTTATATTTTCATGTTCAGCGAATAAGCTTCCAGCAGATTGAACCTGTGCCAACTGTGACTCCGCCTGTTCTTCTTGAACTGGCTGTTCTACTGTTGTTGACTGATTATAGACTGATTGCAGAACACTCTCCTGACTGTCTGTCTCTAAAGTAATGGCTGGTAAAATCAGCAAATATGATATTCCAAAAGCCATAATTATTGACAACGCCATAGTTATTTTTGCAGTCTTTTTCTCTCGAAAGTATTGCTGAACAAATTTAAACAATCTTTCCCATAATATTTTCATGTTTTATATCTCCTTCCTTTATTTGATTACTCCCATTTTATGAAATGGCCATATCCGAAAGGTTAACTTTCCAACCAGTTGCTCCTCACCAATCGACCCAATAGCTGTATTTCTAGAATCAATAGATACACTGCGATGATCTCCCATTACAAAATATTGACCTTCTGGAACCTGGTACGGTAGTTTAATATCCGTTTGACCATAGGCCTTATCTTTAACATAGGGTTCGTCTAATGTTTTTCCATTTACATAAACATTCCCCTGCTCATCTATATTTACCCACTGACCAGAAGTTGCTACTACTCTTTTTACCAAAACCTTATTATTGTAGTAGAATGCAACCATATCTCCAGTTGAAAGTGTATTTGTCTTCACAGTTGCCACCATATCACCTGCTTCCAGAGTAGGAGACATGGAACTTCCATAAATATGTAGAACTGGCAACCATAACATGGCTATTAATACTGCAAGTGCAGCGACAGTAACAAGCGTGAAAATAGTATTTTTTAATGTCTCAAGATACCGCTCTTTATATCGTATTTTATCCAGCTCCTCTGACATTATTGATATACTGGGTAAATCTGATATGGTAACATAATCCTTATTTTTATTAGTCGCCATCCTCATCTGTTCTCCCTATTTCACAATTATCAGATTGTTTATGTGTAACTTTTTGAACTTGTTCAAGATAAATATTTGCAGCCAATTGTGCTTCTTCAAAAATCCTAGTAACTGCTAGAGACGCCTCCGCTATCGAACCAATTTCTCCCAAAACCGCTTCGCGATACTCAATTCTTTTTTCCAAATCTACTAATTTTGCTTGATAAGACTCTATTTCCTTTGCCTGCTCAACCAAGAGTTCAAATAATTCAGAACGCTTCAGTTTTCTAAGGTCTTTTGCATTTAACATTGCTTCTTCCTCTCTCCTTTTTGCTTATATTGCTTTCGCTACAAAATATATGCTTATTTACTTCTAAATATCACCTATCAATCAAAACATATACATTTTTGTAAATATAATACGATCAAATTAGCTTGTATATGATACCAAGCCAATCCTTAGTTTGTCAACAATGCCAATTTCTTAAAAAAACACAAAAAAATCAGAACTTTTTGCACACATATGTTTAAGTTAAAATATGTATGCAAATCGAAAAACTACTTCCTTCTGATTTCTCAAACAATTCCATTAATATAAATATTTTTTTCATAGCTAGTGCATCACTAGATTCCCCTCATTTGTTTCATATATTTTTTTGAAAAAACATACAAAAAACAAAGAAAAAACAATTTATTACATTACCCTGTATAAGGGATAAATTGATTTTAGTAGTGATTTGCAGATTGTAACTTATTTAAAATTGAACATCCTCCAACTTTAGATTTTTAGAAACGCATACACTGCTCCTATCTAGCGATAAATCGGAGAAGAAATATTTAACGAATGATAGAGAAGTTCTTTAAATATAACGTAGAACCTGTATTTGATAACAAATGTTTCTAACTAAATACTATTCACAAACCTCTATCCCTCTTATGTGGGTATATGAGTTTTATCCTATTATTACTCAGATAAGACTAGGAGTAAAACCGTTCCATTAGCAATTTCACTGAAAACGTCCTACAATCACCTAAAACATTATAAACACAAAATGGAAGAGAGAAAGAACTAGACAGATAATACTCAATGAAAATCAAAATCAGACTAGGCGACGCAGATGCAGATAGAACTGAAGTTCATCAAATCAAGTCAACAACGTCTGATTTTGATTTTCGAAGAGTATAAAAAAGAGTTCGTCAATAAGTCTTCATTCCCAGTTGTTGAGCTGAAACAATCTGTCTCCAAACGTTTTTACTACACTGGGATATTGTTCGAACTTCGAGAAATAGTACTGTTTTTTGTACAGATTCATTTTTGCATACAAAAAACCTGATCACACGATCAGGCTTTTCAGGAGATTATGAAAAATATTTAGGATTGGGTACAGTATAACCAATATTATCAAAAGCCACATCCGTCTTAAGACTGATTTATTGAATATGACCAATAAAATGAGTAGAGTCGTTTAAAAATAGACTTATTCATACGAGAACTGCAGTCATAATTTAAGAACCCGTATTCACCGTTCAACGCTTCTATTTTAAGGCTAGTCTTTAAGCTACTCATCATTAGTTTTTTTCAAAATACAATCAACATCCCCTCAAAAATTACCTTGATTAGCTAAATCTGTCTCTTAATATGAGTACTTCGCTTGTAAATACAGGTTCTAAGAATAGAGCTTTACCAAAGCAGGCATGGATATATTTATTTTTATTAAACTCTCTATCTTATTTTACACTTCTGACACAAGCTTCATAGGTCTGTTCCATCAACATGGTAATAGTCATCGGACCAACACCACCTGGAACTGGGGTGATATAACTTGCTACTTCTGATACTTCATCATATTTGACATCACCGATTAGCTTGCCATTTTCATCACGATTCATACCAACATCAATTACCACGGCACCTGGCTTAACAAAGTCCTTGGTCACAAAATGACCACGACCAATGGCAACAACAAGAATATCAGCCTGACGAGCAAGATCTGGCAAGTTTTTGGTACGAGAATGTGCAATCGTTACAGTAGCATTGGCATCCAATAGTAGCTGTGCCATCGGTTTACCAACAATATTAGAACGACCAATAACTAAAGCAGACTTCCCTTCCAGCTCAATCTGATATTCCTTGAACATTTCCATAATTCCTGCTGGAGTAGATGGAATCATGACAGGATGACCTGACCAGAATTTTCCCATGTTAGTCGGATGAAAACCATCCACATCCTTATCTGGGTCAATAGCCAACAAGACCTTCTCCTCGCTGATGTGGGCTGGTAAGGGCAATTGCACCAAAATACCATGCCATTCATCATCCTGATTATAGCGCTCAATCAAATCCAACAAGTCTGACTCAGAAATCGTATCTGGAACGCGAACAACCTCACTCTTGAATCCAGCAGCTAGAGCTGACCGCTCCTTATTCCGTACATAAACCTGACTAGCAGGATTTTCGCCAACTAAAATAACTACAAGACCTGGTACCAACCCCTTTTCTTCTTTTAATCGAGCAGTTTTCTCCGCCAAGGCAGCCTGCATTTTTACACCTAGTGCTTTCCCATCAATGACTGTCATACCTACACTCCTTTTGTTTTTTCTATTATACCCTAAAATTCTCCGACTGACTATACTTGTACAAAGTAGAATATAGCATATAGAAAAAAACTCCGAACAATATCGGAGTCGTACTTATTTGTTCATTTATAGTCTTTTAGTTTACTTTTAGTACTAGGCAACGAGCTGCAGACAGTACTGGAGTACGGCAAAGCGAGTTAACGAAGTAATAAAAGAAAAACTAAATGACTATATTACAAGACCTTAGACAAGAAATCCTTAGTCCGTTCTTCCTTGGTATGTTCAAAGACTTCTTCAGGCGTTCCATCCTCCACGATGACACCGCCATCCATAAAGATAACCCTGTCAGCTACCTCACGCGCAAATCCCATCTCATGAGTCACGATAACCATGGTCATCCCTGACTTGGCCAAATCCTGCATTACAGCAAGAACTTCACCAACCATTTCAGGGTCTAGTGCAGAGGTCGGTTCATCAAAAAGTAGGACATCTGGGTCCATGGCCAGACCACGTGCAATAGCGATCCGTTGTTGCTGACCACCTGAAAGGCTTTGTGGATAGGCATTGGCCTTATCTGGCAATCCTACCTTTTCAAGTAATTCCTTAGCCTTCTTCTCAGCCTCATCCTTTGCAATTCCCTTTGTCTTAATAGGTGATAAAGTAATATTATCTAATACCGTCATATTTGGAAAAAGATTGAACTGTTGAAAAACCATTCCCATCTTTTCACGCATCTTGAAAATATCATTTGACTTGTCAGTAATATCAATACCTTCAAATGTAACAGTTCCCTTGGTTGGCACTTCTAAGAGGTTCATTGTACGTAAGAAAGTCGATTTCCCTGACCCTGATGGACCGATAATAACGACTACCTGACCTTGTTGAATATCTAAATCAATTCCTTTTAAAACCTCATTCTTTCCGAAGTACTTATGTAAATCCTTGATAGAAATAATCGCATTAGACATGGAACTGCCCTCCCTTGTTCAACTTTTTCTCAAACGACTGAATAATCACTGTTAGCACCGTTGTCATAATTAGATAATAGCTCGCTGCAAATACAAGTGGTGTTAAAGGAATATAAGAAGTGGATTGAACTGTCTGAGCACCGTTCCATAATTCCATCACACCGATGGTTGACAAAAGTGAACTATCCTTAACAATAGTCACAAATTCATTTCCCAAGGCTGGAAGGATATTCTTGATAGCCTGTGGCATGATAACATAACGCATCGCCTGCTTTGGTCTAATACCAAGCGAATAAGCAGCTTCCAACTGTCCTTTTGGTACAGCATTAATACCTGCACGAACAGTTTCAGATACATAGGCACCCGAGTTCATCGAAATAACAATGATACCTGGAATCAAGCGTGTCAAATCTACCGTCAAAATTCCTAGCTGAAAAGTTGGTGCTACAAAATGTGTCATCGCAAAAGCAATCATAATCTGGACAATCATCGGTGTCCCACGAAAAATCCAGACATAGATATTAGCAGTCCAAGCTAAAACTTTATACTTACTACGCTGAGCAAAGGCAAGCAACACACCTAAAATACTACCAAAAAATACTGAGAAAAATGCAATAATGAGGGTAACAATTGCCCCATAATTAAAATAAGCCCAATACTCAGGCAAAAAAGAAAAATTCATTCATCTTACTCCAATTCTGTCATTTAGAGTCTATTATACCATTTTTGAATATTTATGCAATGCTTTTGTTTATAATATTCATTTCACATAAGAAAAAAGCACCCTTAGGTGCCTCTCACTTCTTCTTAGTACAATAGCTCATAGATTTCCATTGCAATCAAGTCGATGCTATCAAACGCGTACGTTTCACGAGCAGCAACATCACGCAAGGTAAATACTGAACCATTTTCCTCGTCATAGCTATAAGCCACTTCTGCAACAACAATACCATCACGTTCGAAATTACGTTTCAACGTACCGCCGTCATTAGCCATAGCTTCCAGACGATTGATAATTCTCACCAAATGTGATTCCATATTCGTTCTCCTAATCCTTTTTATAGGAATATTTTACCACATATTGCCAAAAAAGTCTTATTTTTTCCCTATTTTCTTCCTATCGCCCTATTTTTCATAGAAAGTTTTTCCAAGCGTAGCAGTTTCTTGATTTTTCTATGAATCTTGTTATAATAAAGCTAGAACTGACCTTTTTTGACTATTCAACAATAGGTCACATTTTTCACAGAAAGAGGTAGAATTATGCTCTGCAAAAATTGTAATATCAACGACGCAACGATCCATCTCTACACCAACTTAAACGGTAAACAGCAGCAGGTAGACCTCTGTCACAACTGCTACCAAATCATGAAAACAGACCCTAATAATGCTATCCTACGTGGGTTGGGAGATTTAACAAATCCTAACAATATGGATCCCTTTAGTGAGTTCTTCAATCACCTAGGTGGCTATCCTGGCAATACCCCTGCTGGAAAAAATCGCGAACAGACTCCTCCCACTCAAGCTGGTGGGCATAATGGACGTGGTGGACAGACCCCTCCTCCGCAACAACCCCAACAACCAAATGGGCTCCTTGAAGAATTTGGTATCAACGTTACCGAAATTGCCCGTCGTGGGGATATTGATCCAGTAATCGGTCGCGATCAAGAAATTACCCGTGTCATCGAAATTCTCAACCGTCGTACAAAAAATAACCCTGTTCTTATCGGTGAGCCTGGAGTAGGTAAAACAGCGGTTGTTGAAGGCTTGGCTCAAAAAATTGTCGATGGCGATGTCCCACAGAAATTACGAGACAAGGAAGTCATTCGTCTGGATGTTGTCAGCCTCGTACAAGGAACAGGTATCCGCGGACAATTTGAAGAACGTATGCAAAAACTCATGGAAGAAATCCGTAATCGTCGCGAAATCATTCTTTTTATTGACGAGATTCACGAAATTGTCGGTGCTGGTTCTGCAGGCGATGGCAACATGGATGCTGGCAATATCCTCAAACCAGCCCTCGCACGTGGTGAAATGCAACTAGTCGGTGCAACAACGCTCAACGAGTACCGTATTATCGAAAAAGATGCCGCCCTAGAGCGCCGTATGCAACCCGTAAAAGTTGAAGAACCAAGTGTCGAAGAAACCATTACCATTCTCAAAGGTATCCAAAATAAATACCAGGATTACCATCATGTTAAATACTCCGATGCAGCTATCGAAGCTGCCGCAGTACTGTCCAACCGCTACATTCAAGACCGTTTCCTACCAGACAAGGCTATTGACCTTCTGGATGAAGCTGGTTCAAAAATGAATTTGACCCTCAACTTTATTGATCCAAAAGAAATTGACCAACGCCTGATTGATGCCGAAAATCGTAAAGCACAAGCTACACGGGATGAGGACTATGAAAAAGCGGCCTATTTCCGTGACCAAATTGCTAAGTACAAGGAGATGCAAAAGGCAACTATCAGCGAGGAAGATATTCCACTCATTACTGAGAAAGAAATTGAGGCCATCGTTGAGCAAAAAACAAATATCCCAGTTGGTGATTTAAAAGAAAAGGAACAGTCCCAGCTTGTGAACCTCGCTAGTGACTTAAAAGCCCATGTTATCGGACAAGATGAAGCAGTTGACAAGATAGCTAAAGCCATCCGCCGTAATCGTGTCGGTCTCGGTGCTCCAAATCGTCCAATTGGATCCTTCCTCTTTGTCGGACCAACAGGTGTCGGTAAAACCGAATTGTCTAAGCAATTAGCTATCGAACTCTTCGGTTCGGCGGACAGCATGATCCGCTTCGACATGTCCGAATACATGGAAAAACACGCTGTCGCTAAACTCGTCGGAGCTCCTCCAGGCTATGTCGGCTATGAGGAGGCTGGACAATTGACTGAAAAAGTCCGTCGTAATCCTTACTCACTCATCCTCCTTGACGAAGTTGAAAAAGCCCACCCAGATGTCATGCACATGTTCCTTCAGGTCTTAGACGATGGGCGTCTGACAGATGGACAAGGTCGGACAGTCAGCTTCAAAGATACCATCATCATCATGACATCAAATGCTGGTACTGGAAAAGTTGAAGCAAGTGTCGGTTTTGGTGCGGCTATGGAAGGGCGGACTCAATCAGTCCTTGGCCAACTTAGCAATTTCTTCACACCTGAATTTATGAACCGATTTGACGGCATTATTGAGTTCCAACCACTGAGCAAGGAAAACCTACTTGAAATCGTCAGCCTCATGCTAGACGATGTAAACAAACGCCTTTCTCACAATGGCATCAGCCTCCATGTAACAGATAAAGTTAAGGAGAAATTAGTGGACCTTGGCTACGATCCAAAGATGGGAGCTCGTCCACTACGCAGAACCATCCAAGATCAGATTGAAGATGCTATCACCGACTTCTACTTAGAACATCCAGCAGAAAAAGATCTACGTGCTGTCATGTCAAGTAAAGGTACAATTCAAATCAAGGCACAAACAAAGACAAAATAAGAAAATAGAGCTGCTCCCTACGAGTAGCCTATTTTACTGTTTTGATACTCTATTTTTCTAAATTTTTCCCCATCTCCATCCTATAAAAAAACTTTACTTTGTAAAGCCTATCACAAGGAAAAATAATAAAAAAGTGGTATAATGTATACAACTCATTCCAATTATGAAAGAGGATAGAATTGCCTATGGAGAAAAACGCTGTATTTGGAGAAAAGAAGGCTGGCGTCAGCTACCAGAGTCGCTTTGGTGTTTACGCAGTTATCCCAGATGAAAAGAAAGAACAAATCATACTCGTTCAAGCACCAAACGGAGCTTGGTTTCTTCCTGGTGGAGAAATTGAAAAGGGAGAAAATCACCTCATTGCCTTGGAGCGCGAATTGATGGAAGAGCTTGGATTCACCGCTGAAATCGGAAAATACTTTGGTCAGGCTGACGAATACTTCTACTCTAGCCACCGCGATACCCATTTCTATAATCCAGCCTACATCTATGAAGTAACTAGCTACCATCAAATAGGACAACCACTAGAAGATTTCAACCATATTGCCTGGTTCCCAGTCAATGAAGCCATCGATAAACTCAAACGTGGTAGTCACAAATGGGGCATTGAACAATGGAAATTGCAAGAAAATTCATTCAATAACTAGTAAAAACACTCTAATCGTGCTATAATGTAGCCAAAGAGATAGAGGAGGTTCCACATGAAAATCATTAACACGACAAATAGTCATCCCAATCTTGTCCAAAGCCAGTTGGCTAATACTGATGCTTTCCTAGTAGAGACTTATTCTGCAGGTAATACAGACGTTATTTTCACACAGGCACCCCGTCATTATGAACTCTTGATTAGTAATAAATACCGTGCAGTACAACAAAATGAAATCGAGCAAATTCGTGATTTCTTCCTTCATCGAAAAATTGATGAACGAACTATTAACAAGGCTGCCATTCAAACGATTCACACAGACCGTTTGATTGAAATGTCTATTCCCATTATCGCAGAAGTGTGAGAAGCCAAATGGCTTCTTTTTTTTCTATTTATACTCAATGAAAATCAAAAGTAGCCTAGGAAACGAAGCCGAAGATAGAACTCTGTTACTTTCTTATTTCAAGGTAACAGGCTGAAAACCTCCACTGGAGCTTTTCACTCATCAAGGCTCTTGACAACGGATAATTTTGATTTTCGAAGAGTATTACAAAAAAAGCCTATCGCTAGATAGACTTTAACAAATGTATTGTGATTACTTAAGCTTCAAAACCTTGAGCTACTGCTTCAGCAAAGTTTTCTTCCACTACGCTTGCACAGTGGTCACAGATTGTCGCACCATAGCTACGTTTTACAACGCTAGTATCAATACGGCGGCAACGGTCACATACTTCACCGCTTGCACGCTCTACAGTAAAGGCAACTTCTTCTACCAGAACAGCACTTTCAGGAGCTGCTTCCGTGGTTACTGTAAGGTTAGAAACGATGAGCAACTGAGCAAGGTCTGCATTCAAGCTCTCCAAGAAGGACTTGGTTTCAGCTGAGACATAGGCAGTCAAATGAGCTTCAAGTGATTTACCGATGACTTTGGCATTACGTGCTTCTTCCAAGGCTTTTTGTGCCTGAGTACGGAAGTTCATAAAGTTTTCCCAATCAGCCAAAAGCTGCGCTTCATTGGCAAAGGTTTCCACCTCTGGCATTTCCGCCAATTGTACAAACTCTTCTGCTTCGTGTTCCAAGTATGACCAAATTTCTTCTGCTGTGTGTGGCAAGATTGGGGTCAAGAGCTTGGTAATTTTCACTAAGATGTCATAGAACACTGTCTGCATCTGACGACGAGAAAGTGATTTAGCACCATCAATGTAGACAACATCTTTGGCAAAATCGAGGTAGAAGGCTGACAAGTCAAGGGTTACAAAGTTTACTACAGATTTGTAGATACCCATGAAATCATAATTGTCGTAGGCTTCACGGATTTGAGCTACCAGTTTGTTGAATTTCACCAAGAGGTACTGGTCAACAGAACGAAGCTCTTCGTAAGCCACCGCATCACTTGCAGGATTGAAATCAGAAGTGTTGGCAATCAAGAAGCGAAGGGTATTACGGATTTTACGGTAGGTTTCAGAAACCTGTCCAAGAATATCCATAGACACACGCACATCGTTTGAAGTATCAACGGATGTCACCCACAGACGCAAGATTTCTGCACCAAATTGTTTCTCAACATCACTTGGAAGAATAGTATTGCCTAGGGATTTAGACATCTTCATACCTTTGCCATCTAAGACAAAACCTTGTGACAAGACAGCCTTGTATGGTGCATGACCATTGACTGCTACAGAGGTGATTAAGGATGAGTTAAACCAGCCACGGTATTGGTCAGATCCTTCAAGATAAAGGTCTGCTGGATAGGCAAGGTTTTCACGAGCATTCATGACACCATTCCAAGATGAACCCGAATCAAACCATACGTCCATAATGTCTGTTTCTTTGGTAAATTCGCCATTTGGTGAACCTGGATGAGTGAAACCAGCTGGCAAAAGATCTTTGGCTTCAGATTTCCACCAGATGATAGAACCATGCTCTTCAAAAAGGGCAGCAACGTGGTCTGTCATTTCCTTGGTCATAATCGCTGTACCATCTTCTGCATAGAAGATTGGAAGCGGCACACCCCAAGCACGCTGACGAGAGATGACCCAGTCACCGCGGTCACGGATCATGTTGTAAAGACGTGTTTTACCCCAAGCAGGAATAAAGGTCGTTGCTTCGATTTGGTCCAAGATTTCCTGACGGAATTTAGAAACAGAAGCAAACCACTGTGGCACTGCACGCCAGATAATTGGTTTCTTGGTCCGCCAGTCAAATGGATAAGAGTGATTAATCACTTCACTAGCAAGAAGCAAGTCTCCTAGTTTTTCTTTTACAGTTGGAACAACCTTGTCATAGAATTGCCCTTCAAAATCAGGACCAGCATTTTCCATCATCAAGCCACGTTCGTTGACCGTTACCGCAACTTCCAAACCATATTTGATACCGACATTATAGTCATCCTCACCAAAACCTGGAGCCGTATGGACGATACCAGTACCCGAGTCCGTTGTGACATGGTCACCCAAGATAACCAATTCATCAACTTCTCTATCCCATGGGTGTTCGGTCACAATGTATTCAAACTCAGCACCCTTGTGTTTTGAAATCACTTCGAAAGATTCCCAACCGAATTTGGCTGCCAAGTTGTCAACCAAGGCTTCTGCCAAGACATACTTACGGTCAGAACCAGCTGGTTGAACCAAGACATAGTCAATGTCTGCTCCCATTGTCAAACCGCGAGAAGCCGTTACTGTAAATGGAGTCGTTGTCCAGACAACGATGTAGCTGTCTGTATCCAAGAGCCCCTTGCCATCTTTGACCTTGTTAGCATAGTAAAGAGATGTTGAGTCAATGTCATGGTATTCGATTTCAGCTTCTGCAAGGGCAGATTCAGATGACCATGACCAATAGACAGGCTTGGCACCACGGTAGATATAGCCCTTGTCTGCCATAGCACCGAAGACACGGATCTGAGCTGCTTCGTAGTCTTTTGTCAAAGTGATATATGGATTTTCCCAGTCTGCAGAAACTCCTAAACGCTTGAAGTCGTCACGTTGTTTGTCCACCTGACTCAATGCATAATCACGACACATTTCAAGGTATTCAACCAAGTCCATTTCCTTGCGTTTGACACCTTGTTTTGCCAAGACTTGCTCAATAGGAAGGCCGTGTGTATCCCAACCTGGTACAAATGGAGCACGGAAACCAGACATTGACTTAGAGCGAACGATAATATCTTTTGAAATCTTGTTCAAGGCATGCCCAACGTGGATATTCCCATTTGCGTATGGAGGTCCATCGTGGAGGTGGAAGGCTGGCTTGCCTGCGTTTAGTTCTTGACGACGGGCATACAAGTTTGCTTCATCCCAGGCCTTTTGCCATTCTGGCTCACGAGTTGGCAAACCTGCACGCATTGGGAAGGCTGTCTTACCTAAATTGAGTGTTTCTTTTAGTTTCATCATAACTCCTTTATTTTATACTTATTTCCATTTTCATTTCTTGGCCTTCTAAACCAACGGATTGAAAGCCAAGTTTTTCTAAAATGTACCGCATTTTATGATTGCCGATGACATAATTCACAGAAACTTTTTGACATGAAGAATCTTCTTTGGCCAAACTCAAAATGTACCGAATCACTTCTTTACCATATCCGCGATTTTGATACTCCTTATCAATTAACAAGCGCCAGACATAGTAACTCTTGTCTTCTTGAATAAATAATAATACAAAACCTACAACAGTTTGTCCAGATTTAACTGCGTAAGGAATAAAATTTCCTTCCTTCCGGTAGAGCCATGCCTGTGCCAAAGAATATTCGACCGAAGCTACTTTCCGCTCGTCTGCTGCCGAAAGGCTCACTTCTAGTACAGCATCAAAATTATCCTTGTTTACTAGTTCTAATCTTACCATAAAAATAAAAAACTCCCGCCAAATAAGGACGAAAGTTCGTGGTACCACCTTAGTTTAGATAGAGTTTCCTCTATCCCTCTATGTTCGTAACGTGAACGGACGTCTCTCCTTACTATTTTCAGGAAAAATCAAACAAAGTGATGATCCATAGAAAGAGATTGTAGGACTTCCACCATCTCCTACTCGCTTAAAATATTTCTAACGACCTTGTCTTTGCTTATGATTTCTATTATTCTTCTATTGAAAGTACTACAGGTTCTCCACTCTCAAAAGCTGCTGCCTGACGAGTTAATTCTGCAATCTCTTCTGGTGTCAATTGACGTGTATAATCCAAACTTTCTTCTTCAACAGGTAATTCTTCATCCAATGCCTTATGAAGAACATCACGGAAAGCCTCGTCACTTGTTTGAATGTAACTTGCTGTTGGGCGAAGAATTTCCTCCCATTCAGATGAATTAACCAATGATAATTGGCTTTCTACTGTTGATTTCAGACGCTGATGGAAAATACGTGTCTGGTTTTTTAATTCTTCAGTTTCAATGACAACTTTTTTCGCGTTGTCAGTCGCATTACGAAGAATTTCATTTGCCTTATCTTTAGCTTCATGTAACAATGTTGCCACATCATAGTCAGCTTGTTTAATAATATTTGCCGCTTGATCTTCGGCCGCAACCTTTACTTTCTCAGCTGTATCTTGAGCTAAAAGAACTGATTTACTCAATGATTCTTTCATCTCATCAAAATAAGCCAAACGTTCCCGCAAATTTTTCAATTCTAACTCTTGGTCATGATTTTTACGAATTAAATCCTCATAATCACGCGTTACAATGTCCAAAAAGTCATCAACTTCATCTGCGTCGTATCCTCTAAATTTTGTAGCAAAGGTTTTATCTTTTAATTCTAATGCTGTAAGTGCCATCTTTCCTCCTAAGTTTTAACAATGTCTAACTTTAATTTTATCTTCCCTTGCTTAGAAAAACCTAAAAATTCATTTAGGCGAACTCTACCATATCTCCTAACACTAATTAATTGCCCTATTTCAACTAATTTACTGGTTTGTTCTGCCAGAACATAATCCAACTTCACATGTCCAGCCTCGATCAACTTATTTGCAGTTGCCCTTGAAAGATTAAATGCGACCGAAATCAATTTATCTAATCTCATACTAGAAACCAAAACATCCTTTGAACGCCATTCCTGTCCAATCGGTAGTCGAACAGTCATCCATTCTTCTTCCTTTCCCTTAACAGGGACACGAGCAATTTTAGTGATAGATTGTAAGGCAATCTGCCCAAATTTCTGATCGATAAAGACAATCAATCGTTCATCATCAATCAAAATATCACCCAAATACTCCCTTTTAATCCCTAGTTGATTGAGAAAAGTTCCAAGAACTTGTGAATGGGATAAGGTGTGAAATTTTCTAGCATAGGATAAATGAAGAGCGGTTAACTCAAAGTCCTTGATGTCCAACTCATAATAAGCCGGGGCAATAATAACCCGCGAATGTTCAGTCGAAACAAAGTCCCGACTAGAAAACGTTTGTAACTGGTAGTAGTTAGCAATTTTGCATACAATTTCATCTTGTCTAGGATGTAAAAACTGAGTTAATCTATATGAATACGTATCTTCAACTTGCTGACACATATCCATTATTTTCTCTACAAACTCTCTTTCTTCCCTAGAAAAATGTTGCAATAAATTTTTGTCATTTTTCATAACTATGCTAACAGTAGCAATAATTGAACCAAAAGGCGAGTTCCCATATTAAGCGCAATCATGGCTGCCATTACGGTCCAATCCAACCCCATAAATTGCAGATTAAACCGCCTAAAGGGTTTTAAAATCGGTGCTACCAGCCATTGAATCAAACGACCAATCGAGCTTGTGTATAGGCTAGGAAACCAACTTAGCAAAGCGTATGCCAATAAGAGATAAGAATAAATCTCTACAATTTTTAATAGTAAAAAAATCAAAATTTGCATAGCGTTACCGTTTTATATCAAAGTCAAAATTTGAATCAGCCGCACCAGTAGTTGTACCAGCATTAGCATTGCGCAATTCTTCAATATTGACTGTGACATTTACTGGAGTTAACAGCCACATGGTATTTGAGACCTTTTTCAAATTTCCAGATAATACTGAACGAGCACCATCCAAGTAGTCTAGGCAACGTCTTGCTTGTTGCTCCGACATATATTGAAAATCAATGAGAATACTCGCATTGTCTAATAAAAGATTTACCATCTCTGGTGCATCTTCATAACGTTTTGGAAACTTAATATCAATTGTAGTTTTGACAATCTCTTTTTCGTTATTATTAGTCATCAATTCTTGCTGCCTTTCATGTAGGCGTTGAAGTTGACTTTCTGAACGTGCTTCCCGACGCGTCTCTACTTTTGGCTGCTGTTCGCGCACAGGTGCAGCTGTAGTAGTATTGGCAACACGCATTTTAGGACGATCATTAGGCATTGAATAGGCATCTGCCTGTTCTTCAACTTCATTGACTTCGTCAACTTCAAAGTAATTAAATAAATTCTTAAATGTATCTTTTAATGCCATATTTTCCTCCTCTCCATTATTCAAAGAATGCTGAGCCAATTCTCACATATGTAGCTCCGTGAGCAATGGCGCGTTCAAAGTCCCCACTCATTCCCATACTTAACTCTGTAAAGGGCATACGTGGTAAGTTCCTTGTAGCTAGTTCTTCTTGGATTTCCTGCATTTTAGAAAAAATCTCGTCTAATTCATCATCTGTAGCATCAATCGGTGCCATCGTCATCAATCCAACAAGTTCAATGTTCTCCAATAAACTAATTTCAGCAAGTGCCGTATCAATCTCAGATACTGCAAAGCCATGCTTACTCTCCTCACCGGAAACGTTGACTTGGAGGAAACACTTGACTATTTTAGTCGCACGTTTATCTATTTCCTGAGCTAGTTTGACAGAGTCTAGGGCGTGGAAATAATCAACAAATGGAATAATGTCCTTGACCTTTCTTCTCTGTAAAGTCCCTATCAAATGCCATGTCAATTGTTTGTCTGCTAGGGCATTATACTTTTCTAAGAACTGATCGACTCGATTTTCTCCAATATGAGTAATTCCAGTATTCACTAGCTGATTAGCAATAGAGCTGTCAACATATTTGGTGACAGCTATTACCTTTACTGATTCACTCGGACGACCTGCCTTCTCAGCAGCTTTTGCCACTGATGAAAAGATAGCATCCTTATTCTTTTGAAAATCCATTTTAGTTTAGCGATTACGGAAGAATGGTGGTGTATCCAATTCATCCTCATCTTGATCCATTGTAAATTTTTCGACGGAAACAGTGGATGTTGGTTCTGCGTCAGTTGGACGAATCAAGTTTTCGCGACGCAAATCCCACTCTCCGAAGGCAGAAGCTTTCGGCGCTTCAGTTTGTTGTGCAGCTCCACGAGTTGGTGCTGATGCTACTGAATGATCAAAGCGTTGAGAAGGGCGTGGTGAAACAGCTTCCGTGCGATGGCGGGCTGGTTTATCAGCAGTATCTTGACGAACCCCTGTAGCCACAACAGTCACACGAATCTCATCTTTCATTGTTTCATCAATAGATGTACCCAACCAAATGTTAACACCTTGACCCGCAGCCTGATTAACGATTTCTGAAGCATCTTCTGCTTCTGTCAGAGTCATGTCATAACCACCTGTAACATTGACAATGACATCCTCTGCACCATCAATTGTTGTTTCAAGAAGAGGAGAATAAATCGCTTTACGAGCCGCCTCAATCACTCGGTCCTCACCAGTACCGATACCGATACCCATCAAGGCGTTTCCTTTGTTTTCCATAACTGTCTTCACATCTGCAAAGTCCAAGTTAATCAAACCAGGATTTGTAATCAAGTCTGTAATTCCTTGAACACCTTGACGAAGAACATTATCAGCTTCGCTTAGTGCTTCTAAAAGCGGTGTTTTCTTATCAACAATTTCAAGAAGGTTGTTGTTTGAAATAATTAAGAGTGTATCTACTTGTTCGCGAAGACCTTCAATTCCCTCAATCGCAAAGTTTCCACGTTTATTTCCTTCAAAACCAAACGGACGAGTCACAACTGCGACAGTCAACGCACCCAAGTTTTTAGCAATACGTGCAATAACAGGAGCCGCACCTGTCCCTGAACCACCGCCCATACCAGCAGTGATGAAGACCATATCTGCACCAGTTAATACATTAGTCAATGCTTCTTCGCTTTCCTCAGCAGCTTTACGACCAACCTCAGGTTGACCTCCAGCACCCAAACCACGAGTCAATTTAGGACCTAGTTGGATAACTGTTTCAGCTTTAGAGCTACTTAGCGCTTGTACATCTGTGTTTGCTGCAATGAACTCAACCCCAGCAACACCTTCTTCAATCATACGGTTAATCGCGTTTCCGCCACCACCTCCGACACCGATTACTTTAATGACAGCACCATGACTAGCTGCTGCTTCAAATGAAAATGCCATAGTTTAAATCACCTTTTCTTTTCTCTTATTCAAACATGCTGCCAAACAAACCACGAATGCGATCTGTGATGTTTCCCTTAGCAGCTGGACGAACTTCTTCTTCCTCATCATGGTAAGTAGGAGCAACTTGTTCCTCTACCTGATCAACTGTGTTCAATTCGTTCACGATTTCTCTTTGAATTGGCTGACTAATTCGAGGACGAGCAACAGGAATTTCAACTGGCTTATGTCTCAAGGTAGTCTCGCCATTTACTGCATGTTGGGCAATATTTTCAACATCTTCTAACTCACCAACATACTCAACAAAGCTAATCACACTTGCAAATGCTGGATTGCGGATACCAATTTGATTTGGAACAAAAAGTTTAGTGTTAACACCAAACACTTCTTGGGCCAATTCTGTAATTCCTGGTAAGATGGCACCACCACCTACAAGAACAATGCCGCCTGGTAAATCTAGAGCACGTGTACGCTCCAAATCTTGTTTCACACGGTCAAAAATCTGACGTAAACGTGCCGCAATCACTTCTGAAAGGTAGCGCTCGGTCACTTCAACTGGAGCGTTTTCTCCAATCACTTCGACAGTGAACTTTTCCTTATCACTTGCATCTTGCGGATAGGCAATGCCGTAGTTGTATTTCAAGTTTTCAGCAATACTCTTTGAAGTTGTCAATACTTTTGAAATATCGTTTGTGATATAATCTCCACCTTCTTGGTAGATGTTTGTGTATTGCAACTCTTGACCACGCATAACAGCCACAGTCGTTTGACCGCCACCAAGATCAATGACAGTCGCACCAAACTCACGTTCACCTTCATTCAATACAGAGCGAGTTAGTGCCAACGGAGAAATTACAATATTTTCAACTTGGACACCTGCACGCTCCACCGTTTTACGAAGATTGTGAAGAATGGTGCGTGGTCCTGTGTACAGCATCCCACGCATTTCCAAGCGAATTCCCATCATTCCACGAGGGTCCTTAATGCCTTGGAATCCATCGACAGTGAACTCTTCTGGAATAAATGAAATCACTTCGCGTTCCGGAGTCATACTCTTTGTCAATGCTGATTTTACAACATTCTCAACATCCAAGTCTGTAATTTCTTGTGAATCTGTTGTAACAGGAATCATCCCTTGAGTCGGTTCAATCTGAAGAAGGTTGGCAGGTAATCCAACATTTACCTTTTCAATGCGGATACCTGACTTTTCTTCTGCCTGCTCGATTGCTTTTTTAATCGCTCCAGCAGCCACCTCAATATTTACAATAATTCCATCTTTGACGCCAGCACTTTTTACATTGCTGACCCCAATCACATTCATTTCGTTATCAATATATTCTGCAACCAAGACTTTAACGGAGCTTGTACCAATATCTAATCCCGTAAAAAAGCCGTTTCTAGCCATTCTATCAGTCCTCTCTTACTTCCAACTTTAACAAATCATCTTCCATTTTGAAAAAATAGTATAATTAGTCATCCTTCATTATACCATATTATATCGAATTATGGTGTTTTTAAAGGATTTTTTTATTACTTTTTCTTTACAAAATTATCTATTTCAGCTTGCATACCTATAAATACCAACTTCCATATCAATTGTTGTTGGAACAGTCACTTCTGCTGCTATTTTTGTATAGTAAGACATCTTCTGGCTAATCTCACCCAACGGGATTAATACAGTATTTCCATCTCTCATATTGAATGTCAACAAATCCACGGTCACTTTACTCGGCGTTAAATTTATTGTCTGAATAGCAGAACGAATTCCTGCATCTATTTTCCCCAATTCAATGGCTAGTTCCTTGATTAATTCCTTGTCGGATAAATTGATTGTTGTATAGCCTTCTGGCAAGGAATCCTGTGAAATCGGTTCACCGCCAATCTCTCCACTAGACAATACCGGATACCACTGGTTTTGTTGCTGAATGTAGCCTATTATAGCGTATTCTTTGATGTGAATGGTAAAGGTAGCCGGAAACTGGAACTTGATTGTTGCTGTCTCAACGGACGAACTATTCTTCTTAATATTCTTTGCGTAAGCATCTGCATGCAAAGCTATGGTTACAATGTAATCATCTGGAGAAATCAGACTATAATTTTCCACCTGTTCAGCAGTCAGTCGCTCATTTCCAACGACCTCTATCTGTTTTTTCTTGCTGGTTGGAGAAATAAAATACAGAGCCAACGCTGCCAGTAACAAACTCGTCACAAGAACCGGAATAGCTTTCCAGACTACTTTGGAAGGAATATCAACTTTTAAAGTTTGAACCTTTTCCCCTGTTTCCTTTTTAGATTCCAGACTCTCTGTTTTTCTTTCTATTCCCTGAAAAAGGACCCTTTTACTCTTTTTAGCTTTTGGGCTCTTCTGTTCCGCCTGCCCTTCGTCAACTGCCTGAATATCTGCCTCATCTTTATGAGCAAGGTAGGCTTGATGGCGTGCTTTCCATTGTTCGAAAAAGGCACTTTTTTCATCATCCGGAGCAGTCATCTCAGGTATGTCTACATCCGTAGAAAGTCCTTTTTCTTCGGCTAATACAGATTCTTTCTCTGCTGGTGAAATTTGTTCTGAATCCAATTCTACTTGGGACGCCTGTTCCACTTCTAGTACTGATTCTTCTACATTTGAATCTTTTTCCGTCATAGAACCTACCTTCCCATATCTTCTCTAAGCAAATTGTAAAAACTATCTACTGACTGAATTTCATTAGAATTTGCCATGTTTTGGATATAAAATTCCTTATTTTTCAATAGCTCATCGACTTCTACTAACAGGCTGGCAAATGTCAATTGACTTTCATCAATCTGCTTAGAATATCCCTTTTTCTCTGCATAGAGAGCATTTTCAATTTGATCCCCTCGACTGGCCTGCCGTCCTAGTGGCACAATCAAATGGAGTTGTTGCATGGCAATCAACTCAAACAGAGTATTGGAACCACCACGGGTAATAACGACATCCGCTAAATCCATCAACGGTTGATAAAGTTCTGTCACATAGTCAACTCTATATAGGTTTTTATCTAATTGGTTGAGACTACTGTCCCCTGTCAAGTTGATAATATTGAATCGTTCGGTCAGAGCAGCACTATTCTGACTGATTAAATCATTAAAGACCTTAGCACCGCCCGAACCACCTACAAACAGTAAGGTCGGCAGACTTTTATCGAAGTGACTGAGAATTTCTGGCAACTGAATTGGTGTAACTTTGTCATTCGTTTGCCCCACTTTTGTAACCGCACCAACATGTTTTACTTTAGTCAAGCTGGCAGGTTGCTCAAAAGTACTATACATGGTTGTCGCAAATTTATAGGCTATTTTATTGGCCAGTCCCATTGTTAAGTCTGATTCATGGATAAAGACCGGAACCCGCAGCAAATTAGCAGCAATAACTGGTGGAACCGATACAAACCCACCTTTTGAAAAAAGAGCTTGCGGACGAATTTTAGCAATAATGGCCAAGGATTGAAGAACACCAAAACCAACTTTAAACACGTCCAACATATTTTGGAAAGAGAAATAACGGCGTAATTTCCCAGTCGAAATAGAATGAAAATGGACATCTAAACCTGATTTCACAACCTGCTCATGCTCAATACCGTTCCCATCACCAATATAGTGGACTTCCCAGCCTTCTTCCAAAAATCGCGGAATCAAAAGGAGATTGAGCGTCACGTGCCCAACAGTCCCTCCGCCTGTAAAAACAATTTTTTTCATGATTATTTCAACTCCTCAAAGGTCTGTAAGAAGACGTCACCACGCACTTCAAAATTGGCATACATATCCCAGCTTGCATTGGCTGGGCTTAACAGGACAATATCTCCTTTTTCTGCAATGGCAAAGGCTTTTCTAGTCGCATCCGCAATTTCAAGAGCTTCTATCGTTTCCACTTCTGCCTTATCTGCTGCACGTTGAACACGGGGAGCTGATTGACCAAGGATCACCATTTTCTTTAGTCCGACCAAATCAGGGACTAATTCATCAAATTCATTGCCACGGTCCAAGCCTCCTGCAATCAAAATGACCTTGCTGTTGTCAAACCCTGAAAGAGCTTTTTGAGTCGCCAAGATATTGGTAGACTTACTATCATTGTAGAAGGAAACCCCATTGATCTCACCTACAAATTGCAAGCGGTGTTTGACACCTCCAAAGGCAGACAAACTTTCCTGAATCGCTTGGTGGTCTACTCCCAACAATTTTGCAACCACAATTGTTGCCAAGGCATTTTCAACATTGTGTGAACCTGGAACACCAATTTGGTCAGCATCCATGATGTATTCATCCTTGAAATAGAGTTTTCCATCTGCCAAATAAGCTCCATCAACCACTTCCAGCGTAGAAAAAGGAACTACCGTTGCTTTGGTCTGTCCAGCCAATTCCTTGGCTTCTTTCTGGTTGAAGTTGAGCACCACAAAATCCTCAGCCGTCATCTGACGCTGAATCATCCATTTAGCTGCTACGTAGTCTTCAAAAGTCCCATGATAATCAATATGACTGGCAATGAGGTTGGTCACAACGGCGATATGTGGGCGGAAAGATTCTGTCCCCATTAACTGGAAAGACGATAATTCCATGACCAAGGTATCCTCTGCAGTTGCAGTTTGAGCGACCGAAGATGCTGGGTAACCAATATTTCCACATAATTTTGCAGGTTTATTTCCTGCATTCAAGACTTCTGCAATCATGGTCGTTGTCGTTGTCTTGCCGTTCGAACCTGTAATCCCCACGATTGGAGCATCTGATACCAAGTAGGCCAATTCAACCTCTGTCCATACTGGAATTCCTTTTCCAATTGCTTTTTCAACCATAGGATTATCATAGCGAATTCCTGGATTTTTTACCATCAAAGCGAAATCTTCATCCAATAATTCCAAGGGATGGCTCCCGCAAATAACACGGATACCATCTTCCAACAAAGATTGAGCAGTCGGATTTTCTTCAAAAGGCTTTCCATCGTTAACAGTGACGATAGCACCCAATTTATCTAGAAGACGAGCCGCAGACTCTCCTGATTTAGCTAAACCTAGTACCAGCACTTTCTTATTTTTTACAATATCAATCATCTTCATCTCAATTACCTTTACTTTCTAACACCTTATTTTACCCTTTACGAAGACCTTTTTCAAGCCAGAGAACAGAAAAGTAAACTCTACCCGTGGTGCTAGTTCATTTCAAAATACAATAAAAAGCCCAAATGGACTATACTGTAAGCGACGAAACATACAGAGGGGTAGTCCAAATGAGCTACTTACAGTATACTGCTAAATCTCATCATTTGCAATGGAATGTACGCCAATTATCACAAATTTCTCATCATTTCTACCAAAACTATTGCCCAGATTCCTTTTAACTTCGGCGTAATGTAGGCTTTCAGATAGATTACTCCTTGTCTTGCTTTTGTTACAAGCTGAACTAGGTATGACATCTCAACGACATTTCTACAATATCTGCCACCTCTTTCCTCGTGGTCCGTTACTAGAAAGAAGTCGTTTCAATCGTCGGTCTAGGCAATTGATTTGAGTTGACAGGAGGTTAGAAGTTGAACAATTACCTCATTCAGCCATATTGTCTAATGTCTATAATAGAAAAATGTTCCAGAGTCAAATCGACTTTGAAACATTTTCAATAGTTCAAAATTTCTTGGGAACTAAAAAATCATCCAACACTTGATTCCTATTCCAAGAACGAAATGTTTTACTAGTTGTTATAAAAATATAAATTAAGATTACAAATAGAATTGGAGTTGCGATAAATGGAGCAATAAAAATTGCTTTAATTTGGATAGCATCAGAGGTAACCAAAGCACTACCATTAACATTTTCAATACGATAGCCACGAACTAATAGCCTATGTGTATTAATACCGTAGGGTGTACAGGTTACCAAAGTCAATAAGTCTTTCTGAGGTTCCATGGTAAGAGCCGATAAATCTGATGGCTCAACCACTCGAATCTGGTCCACTTTGTAAGTTAGTGTTTCATTGAGAACGTGAATGGTAAATATATCGCCTTCTCTCAACTTATCTAAATCAGAAAACAGACGGGCAGATGGGAGCCCACGATGCCCTGAAAGTACACTATGAGTTCCCAAACCTCCTACAGGCAACGATGTTCCTTCTAGATGTCCAATAGAAGTCTCTAAAACCGTTTCGTCTGTCCCATGAAATATAGATAACTTGACATCAATTTTAGGAATCTCAATATAGCCCATGATGCCATCTTTATTGAAATTCAATTCCTGATTATAGGCTTCAATGTCGGATGCAGTCACATTCCAGTTTAAGGGGTTTTCTTGATTATACTGGCGCGCACTATCAATGATTTCTTTGTATTGGTCAGCTGTCATATCTGATACTGTGTCAGAATAGGACATGATGGCCTCTGATTGGTGGAAGGAATTCCAGTAATCACTGACCGATGGATAAGCCAATAGTCCAATCCCAAATATAAAAATTAATGGCATGATAAAAGATTGACCTTTCTTTTTGAGCCATTTGATCATGAAATCCCCTCCTTTCCTTATGTTAAGACCAAAGAAATATCTTCGGAAATACTTCCACTCTTGCTTTTGCACTTCCGAAGATAGATTCTAAATATTAGGTATTGTATGGACAATTAGATATTGTTCATACGACGTTTTGAAATAGTATAAACCAATGCTACCAAAAGTAGGATTGAACCAACTAGATAGAATAAAGTTGTTCCAATCGCACCAGTGCTTGGCAAGACACCACCCTTTTTATTGACGATATTTGCTTTTGCTGCGTTATCTTTCGTAACTTCGATGGCTTGACGTTCTGTCAAAATATTGTAACCATTCGGTGCTTTCATTTCTTCAAGATAATAGGTCGTGCTATGTTTCAGACCTTTAATCACAACTTCGCCAGCTTCAATCGCAACGCCTTGCTCATCAGCCTGCGCAACACGATATACTCCGTCAGATTCCTTTACAACCTTGATTTCAGTTCCATTATTGACTGCATCATAAAGCTTAAATTCTGCTCCAGTCAGAGTATCATTTGCTTCATTTGTTTTCTTCAAAGTGAAACGATGAGTGGTTACTGTCGTTTTATTATCTTCTGGTGTATTTGGAACTACTGGGGTGTCTGGAGTGTCTGGATTTGGGTTATCCGGGTGATTTGGATCAGTTGGATCTGTCGGGTTAAAAGAATTGTAGCCAAGTGTTGCCGTGTTGGTTGCTTGACCTTCTTTTGCGTCTTTGGTTACAACAGCTGAATAGGTTACATTCACTTCAATTGGTGAATTGTAAATAGTTGATTTGTCTTCCTTGATCCATGACAAGACAACTGTCATTTTACCTGTATCATCAAAAGAAACTGTATAGTCTTTATCTTTAACAAGTGTTTCTGTTCCTACCTTAACAGCTACTGAATCTTGAATAATAGTTAATGCTGTAGGGGTATCGGTGATAGTATAAGATTTGATTTGTTTAGTGACACCATCTGCAGTAACAAAGTTTGTAGCGTTAAATTTGAATTGGAAAGGTACTGTATCGCCAATTTTTGCAGTTGTTGTTGATGTTGTTGTTTTTCCATCCGCTGCTAGAATTTTCTTACCGCCACCATTATTTAAGTCTGGAATGGTTGGATTAGTAGTATTTTTATCGATAACAGTTGCATTTGGAGTTGTACTGTCAACAGTCAGGACTGCCCCAAGTGAAGAAGTTACAAAATAGTAACCAAATGTTAAGTTTGTAAATACTAGAGTATTGTCAGTTGCTATGGCACTTTTAACTTCTGTTCCAAAGCTCTTTGCCCAAGTCGCAAATGCTTCTGAAAAGACATTAGCACCTGCCTTTGCAGTAACATTGCCTTTGCTGTCTACATCAAACCAGGTTTCACCACCAAAATTTTGTGCGGTTTTACCGCTTGGGAGTTTATAAGAGATACCTGAACCATCTTCTGTTACAGTAGCATCAAAGAGTTTATAGATGGTATATTTTTGACTTTGCGAGGCGTTACGGATAGTGATTGTCCCTGTACCACCTGCATTTGTATTTACCTCTTGCGCACTAGCGAAAGGGGTAGGCAAGACCATAGCTAACACAGCCAACACGGTCATGAAGAGACTTTTTAATTTATTCATGATTTTCTTTTTCCTTTTTCATTTTTTATTAAGGAGAAGCAGACATGAAATCCTGCAACTCCCATTGTGATACTTTAATTATGTAAGCGTGAAATCAGTCCTAGGACCTCTTTTCCCGATTACGTTGAACAAACAGATGCATCAGATAGGAGATGGCTATGAGGACAAGGCCAGAAAGAATAAACCACTTCTGTCCATCTCCGCCTGTGCTTGGCAAGGCTCTGCCCTGCTCATTGGCCACTTGGATGCGATGACTGGCATCACCACTAACCTTGGTAAGCGTTGCTCGTTCCGGACTAGCATCCTTGCCTGCTTCATCAGACAAGGAAACTGTGTAGAAGGAAGATGTCTTATCTTCGTTAAAGATTTCCTTGATGCTGAAGTAGATATAGCTATCCAAGACGATAAAACCATCAGGTGCTGCCAATTCTTGCAGACGGTAGCGACCTGCTTCTAAGCCTACCGGTATCCGAATACCATCTTTGCTGGTAATGGCAAATTCCTGCACCCCATCTACCTGAGCCCAGTTCAAACCATCCCACTTGGTCAATTCAAACTTGCCACCTGCAAGAGATTTCCAATTTTCATCTGTCTTGGTAATGTTAAGCGTTTCAAGAATTGTCAACATTCCAAACTCATCTGTAATCTCGTAATTGCTGAGCTTTGTACCCTCTTTTGCTTTATAAGTAAAGCTATTGGTTCTCCTACCTGGATTAGTTAGGCTTGCAAAATCAGAGAAGTCAACACCTTCGCCTTGGACGAAGCCATCATAGCTAGCACCCTCTGGAGTCGTCACACTAACTTCTTTTGCTGTCAGTTCTGTTCCATCATATGCTTTTTCTTTCGTAGCCGACGTTAACATTAGCTTACGCGGATTGATAGTAATCTTGCCGTCTTTAGCTAAGAAAGTAACCTCAAAATTATCATTTGTATTAACAAATTTATTTTGTAAGGCAAAGGTATAAGTTCCTATATCTTTTTGGGTCATTTCAATTTCTGAACCTGTATAGTGAATATCGGACTCTTTATAAAGGCTATCAGAAATTGAGTTTACCTTGTAGTCAACAGTAGACACTTTGCCATCATAGATTTTTTCAATAGTTTGACTTCCAATCTCTACTGTAACCGGACGTTTTTTAACTGTCAGAGAACTGTCAAGATAGGTAATCTCATAGTAATCGGTATGATTTTTGCCATCAGCAGTTGTTATGACAGCTGATTTTGGTTTCGCATTTGATGATCCGACATCAGTCTGACTTCCCTCAAAATCAATAGCAGTCAACCTATCCCCGCTAGCTAGAGATGTTGAATAACCAGATTTTAAATCATCTATTCCTGATAGTTTCAACGGCTCGTCATCGTAGACTTTCTCTCTTGGCTGACCTTCAAGTGTCAGATTTTTCTTATAATAAAGATTAATCGTCCGCTTATCTGGTCTTCTGATACGATAGATTGATTTATCTACATTGTTCTCGTTATCTTTTGAGGTTGAGAAGGTATATCCTTGAATCTCCTTACGATTTAGGATATAGGTATCACCTTTCTTCTTGTACTCTACCAGAGGGTCTTGACCAGCAATAGGGTTGCCATCCATATCAAGGTAATTGACTGCGAGGGTCGCAAACTCATATGGTAGATAATAGAAAGTAATGATATTATTGACTGAGTTTGTTGTCAGAGTAAGACTCAAGACATTGTTTTGAGGATAGTATCCTGTTCCTACACCCTTGGCTACAGCCTTAGCAACAATCATATTAGCATCAGCTTCCAGATGGTCTTCTGGCAACAATACGGTGTTGTTACTGTCATCATTATCTCCATCCTTAAGGAGGTAACGAACGGTATATGGTATTTTTGATGTCCTATCACTGTAATAGAAAACAATCTCATTATTGTCATAGGTTAAATCAAGGGTCTTACTGCTGGCATCTGGTCTGTAGCCTGTGATGGCTAAAGCATTTTCTTTGATGGCCTGATGCAATTCAAGTGCTGGACTCTCAATGACCTTGTCTGCTGCCAAACTTTTATTAGTAGTAGCATCTACGTACTTAACTATATACTTGAGAGGTTGAGGTTTCCAGCGAGCATAAAGTGTGATATTTTCTGTGACTGGCTTAGACCAGGCATAGCGCTCCCCACCTTCTTTAGCTGTAAACCAACCGTCAAAGTCATAGTGAGCTCTGGTCGGATCAGCAACAACTGTCGCAGTTTTCTTCTTTTCAACTGTTTGAGTCTCTGGTGCTGTACCTTCACCACCATTTAGGTCAAAGCTAACTGTCATGTTTGGGGCCACCCATTTAGCGTAGAGCACCAAGTTACTTGATGGCATTTTATCGAAAGAATAAGCCTGATTCAATCCTGAATCTGAATACCAACCACCCCACGTATAGTCATCATCAACTCCAGCCGGACGACTTGGTGTGTAATTGTAGATTGCACTATTGATATTGGCATCAAAAAGGATACCTTTTTCAGTTTTCAGTACTTCACTCTTATAAATATAGTGGATTTCAGAAGACTTACGATTATAGTAGAAGCGGTAATGATCATACAATTTTATACCATTGTTTAGTGTAGCATAATGTCCAGAATGATTATCATAACCTGGCGGAACAGTAGAAATAACTTGATAACCCATAATTGTTTTTGCATTGAGTGGCGAATTTTGTCCACCATTTAAGCTCTGACTATGTTCAGATAATACATAGACATTTGGATTATCTGCTGACTGCAAGTAATAATCAACCCTTTTTGTTTTTAAGGAACTTTCCCAATGCCCTGTTACGACAACCTCATGATTAGCATTTGCTGTTGTAATCATATCGGTTGTAAGTGTAGGTCTGCGAGTCACATTATAAGCATTACTGTCTGAGAAAGTCCATCCTCTAAATTTCATAGAATCGTATTTCTCAAGTGTACCATTTCCTATGCGCAACATCTGATAAACTTCATCCGCACCTGATGGCCAAAGATTCAAAATATCTTGTCCAACAACTACATCCCTAATCTTGTATTGAGTTCCAGTATAAGTACTGCCACCTTTTTCAATCTGACCATAATAGGTGTTGAATCCCCATGTCGAATTCCGATTGATATCAAAAGTTAAAGTATATCTAATCAGACTGTAATAGACTTTCAAAGTAGAAGAACCATCTGCTGCGACTACGATAGAAGATGTGCTATTTTTCCCGTAGGCGGTTTCTTTTTCATAACCTATCGGTACACTAGGCATTTCTGGAGCAGTACTTGCTTGAATTGTTGTACCAACTTGTCCAGTCCGTTTGATTGAACTGTCATACACGTAGAGCGGCTCTTCTTTACCATCATATACTTCTTTATAGTAAGCAATGACATAGTTAACCGTATCAGCCTTCCACTTAGCATAGAGTGTCTTGTTCTTATCTAAAGTAACCGAGCCACTAATAGGGCTTCCTGTTAAATTAGCATTATCATACCAACCATCAAACGTGTAACCTTCTCTAGTTGGGATTGTCGTTGTCAGATTGACCTTAGCATTGTAGAGTCCAGTTTGTGGTGGGATGTAAGACCCCCCATTAGTATTGTAGGAAAGTGTATACTCTTTACGAGTGTAATAAACATCAATTTCTTGTCCACTTGATTTTTTCAACTCAAGAGAATCTGTCTTTTCAAAATTTGCATAAGTATAATTGCGAACCTCTGGTCTAATCGTAGACCCGATAATACCATAGTAAGTTCCCGTCTCAATATCTGTGTAACCTTCCCCATCCAAGTCTTTCAACTTGTAGCGAACCTTGTATTTGGAATCGTAGGGGATATAAGCAATCTTAATGGTCAGCGCATTATCTACATTTCCATCTTCTTTGTCTAGTCTAGCCAAATCTTCAGACTGTATATCTATGATGGGTCTACTGGTGTAGTAAATGGCGTCTGTGGCAAGACCACTTTCTGATCCACTTTTAATCTCAGTGGATACGGGTGTCGTGATGCGATATGGCATGTCTTCTGCTTCTAGCTCATAGACTTCTGTTTCAAAGATAACTTCTTGGCCCGAAGTAACGTTATTATAAAAATACTGAATCGTTACTTTATAGATTGAGATTGAAGCAAACTCTGCTTCCACAATCATATCTTTGGTAACTAAGGTGTCAGCAGTAACAATTTCATTTGTCTCTTTGTCACGCCAACCGATAAAGCGATAGCCAGCACGGAAGGGTTCCTCAGGGAGCGTTTCTAGTTTTGCTCCCTCTTTTTTATCAACCAAACTCGAAACTGTCTGCTCCTGTCCATTTGAGTCCAGAGCTACAAAAGTTACTTTATAGTACTCTGCCCCAACGACACCATAGTCAGAGAAGGAGTCCGCATCAAAGCTAATTTCGGACACCTGATTGTTTTCTTCATTGGTTTCAACTTCTGGGACAACTTCTGCCTTATTAGCTGATTGAAAATGAACAGCCTCGACCTTGGTTTCCTCTTTAAGTTTGATATTGCTATCTGTTTTGATTTGAATGGAAATTGGTGCTTCTGGCTGAATTTCCTTGCCATCATGCACAAAGCTTATATCAAAGAACCTTGCAAAAGTTAGAGCACGAGCTCCCAGAGTAGCCTTGGCTTTATTAAATCGAGATTTGTAGGTATCTGTCCCCGCTTCAATTTCTTTAACCTTCAGTTCCACTCCTTTTGGCATTTTTGCAGAAGCATCAAATCTGGCGATAACTTCATAATCTTTACCTTTATGAATAAACTCTGTCGCTTCAGTTATTACCTGTTGATCAACTTTTGTGGTTTCAGTTGTCTGGGGTTCCGAAGAAAGCTCCGTTGTCGATGTCACACTTGTTGTCATGCTTGTTTGCTCTATTGCAGAGCTTTCTTCAACCATCTGACTAGCAGCCTCCGTCACTTCTACTGGAGTTTCTTCATTACCTTGTATTTCAGTAGTTGTCTCTGAGCTGCTGATACCCGATAGTTGGCTAGCTTTATTAGATTCCAGTGTCAGAGCTGGTAAAATCAATGCATACGTTGTTACAAATACAACCACAACAGCTACAAAATTAACAAATTTTCTATATTTTTTCTGCCATAAAGATAATCTTTTAAACTTAAAATTATTTTGCATGTTCCTCCCCCTAAATTGCTTTAACTATCTAACTTTAAGTTCATCATTTTTAATCAATTACTCCCATCTCTCTCAAAGGCCATACTCTAAAAACCAATTTACCAACAATCTGTTCATTAGAGACTGTACCAATAGCGTTGTTTCGCGAATCAATGGACTCTTTCCGGTTATCTCCCATGACAAAGATTCGATTTTCCGGTACCTGATAAGGAAACTCAATATCCGTATGACCATAATCCCTATTTGCCAAATATGGCTCGTCCAATCTTTGATTATTGACATAAACGTTCCCTTGTTTATCCATATCCACCCAATCCCCAGCTTCAGCGATGACGCGCTTGACCAGAATATTGTTATTGTAATAAAAAGCAACAACATCACTGCTTTCAAAATCATTGCTCTTTACTGATACAACGATGTCCCCGCTATTCAGGGTTCCTTTCATTGACTCTCCGTATATTCTCAAAATAGGCAAAAATAATACAGCGATTAGTATTGCAAATGCTGCAACTACTACCAACATAAACACTGTACTTTTCACTGTCCTCCAAAATGTATGTCTATATCTTTCATGCTGATATAGCTCTTTTAATTCTGAAGTTTTTGGAAGTTCCTTTCCCTTGAGATTTAAACTATTCATGAACATCACCAATTTTGTTTTTCACATTATAGAGATATAGATCCGCAGCTTTTTGCGCTTCTTCAAAAATATTAGTCAGTTTCATTGAAGCTTCCGCTATGGAGCCAGATTGACTAATCATAATTCTTCTATCAGCCAACTCTGTTTTAATCTTCTCAAGTTGATTTCTCAAGCAATCAATCTCTTCACTTTGAGCCAACATAATCTCATATAACTCAATTCGCTTTAATTTCCGAAGATTTTTTACATCCATCTGCGTTTCCTCTCTTTTACTAAAATATTATAAAATTAAGTTAAGGCACAACTTAATAACAATACTTGGTATTTTACTATAGTTTCCATTTATTGTCTAGTAATATGAGTTTGTCTAAGGGAAAACTGTTAGCAATATTTTATAAAACAAATCCCTCTCATTTAGGTGTGAATGGCTAATATAGTTATTTAATTTATCTTTAATTACTTTAATGTATGGATGTCTTTCCCACTCCCGTCAATTATAGAGATCAGCTTCAGACTGTACAACACGAATTGCTAAGATGTTGACAAAAGTTGGTGGCGGCAGCTCATTGCCTTGTATGGTCGAATGAATTAGCTTTCAGACAAGGAACTGAGGTGCAGGTAGCTAGAACAGCCTAGAGGCTGTTCTAGGTTGGAAATAAGACTTGCGAAACGAGTCACTTTCGTAGAGTACGGCAAGCCGAAAGCGGCGATGTATCAGAGTTAATTTAAATGACTGTACTAAGAACTTGCTATTTTGGGGATTTCATTGAGTATTAAAATTTATCTACATAAAAACACCTTGAAAATGCGCTTGTCATTTATTATAAATAACGAGAGCTTCTTCAAGATGTATCACAGAATATAATTTCTTTAGCTAATAGATTGCCACTACTGTCCAAAAAGCTGGATAAAATTCCTTAGTAATATCGTATTACGGTATTCAAAAATCAAAGACTCTGCTAAAATTTTGTATCGTCATTTAATTGATAAATATCCCGCATCGCCCAAAAACCAATCAGAATCATTAGTAGACCAACCCAAATTTCCTTTGGAAATTGCATGATTCTTAAAAATCCAAGTACCAAGGCAATCGCTAATGCTACCAGTAAAAATACTGCCGCAATCAAATTCATAGTCCCCTTAATATTGCGAGGTGCAATAAAAATATAAAAAAGTACTAACATGATGGCAAGGATTAAATAAAACATGCTTCTTCTCCTAGAAATTATTCCTCAGTCGCTAATTTTTTCTTCTTCGCAGCCTTATCACGCTCTGCCTTGTTCAAGATTTGCTTACGAAGACGGATAGATTCTGGCGTTACTTCCATGTATTCATCATCGTTCAAGAATTCTAGTGATTCTTCAAGAGTTAAGATACGTGGTGTTTTAATAACCGCTGTTTGGTCTTTGGTAGCTGAACGAACGTTGGTCATTTGTTTAGCAGTTGTGATGTTAACTGTCAAGTCATTATCACGTGAGTTTTCACCGATAATCATCCCTTCGTAAACCTCAGTACCTGGGTTGACAAAGATTGTACCACGCTCTTCAATACGCATGATAGAGTATGTCGTTGCCTTACCTTGGTCGATAGAGACAAGGGCACCACGGTGACGACCACCGATTTCACCTTGAACAACAGGCAAGTATTGGTCGAAAGTATGGTTCATGATACCGTAACCACGAGTCATTGAAAGGAATTCAGTTGAATAACCAATCAACCCACGCGCAGGCACAAGGAAAACAAGACGAGTTTGACCATTACCTGTCGCAACCATATCCAACATATCACCCTTACGCTCAGATAGGGATTGGATAACAGAACCTTGGTATTCTTCTGGAGTATCGATTTGCACGCGCTCGAATGGCTCCATTTTCACGCCGTCGATTTCCTTGATGATAACTTCTGGACGTGATACTTGAAGCTCATAGCCCTCACGACGCATGGTTTCAATCAAGATAGACAAGTGCAATTCACCACGACCTGAAACAGTCCATTTATCTGGAGAGTCAGTAGGGTCAACACGGAGAGAAACGTCCGTTTGCAACTCAGCCAAAAGGCGCTCTTCAATCTTACGAGATGTCACCCATTTACCTTCACGACCTGCAAATGGTGAGTTGTTCACCAAGAAAGTCATTTGAAGAGTTGGCTCATCGATACGAAGAACTGGAAGTGCCTCAACTGCATCTGTCGGAGTCACAGTTTCACCAACGAAGATGTCTTCCATACCAGAAACGGCAATCAAGTCACCAGCTTTTGCTTCTTGGATTTCTTTACGCTCAAGACCGAAGAAACCAAAGAGTTTTGTAACGCGGAAGTTTTTCGTTGTGCCATCTAGTTTAGAAAGGGTAACTTGGTCACCAACTTTAACAGTACCACGGAAGACACGACCGATACCGATACGACCTACGAAGTCGTTATAGTCCAAAAGGGATACTTGGAACTGCAAAGGCTCATCTGAGTTATCCACTGGTGCAGGGATATGCTCGATGATGGTATCGAAAATTGGTGCCATTGTTTCTTCTTGGTCTGCTGGATTGTCAGACAAAGATGAAGTACCGTTGATAGCTGATGCGTAAACCACGGGGAACTCCAACTGGTCATCATCTGCACCCAATTCGATGAAGAGTTCAAGCACTTCATCTACAACTTCTTCTGGACGAGCAGATGGTTTGTCAATCTTGTTAACAACGACGATTGGTGTCAAGTTTTGCTCAAGGGCTTTTTTCAATACGAAACGAGTCTGTGGCATAGTCCCTTCGTAAGCATCCACGACAAGCACAACACCGTCAACCATTTTCATGATACGCTCAACCTCACCACCGAAGTCCGCGTGTCCTGGTGTGTCCATGATGTTGATACGAGTACCGTTATAAGCTACGGCAGTATTTTTTGCAAGGATGGTGATACCACGCTCTTTTTCAAGGTCGTTAGAGTCCATTGCACGCTCATCAAGGTTTGTGCGCTCATCAAGCGTTTGGGATTGTTTCAATAATTCATCAACGAGGGTTGTTTTTCCGTGGTCAACGTGGGCAATAATGGCTACGTTACGGATGTCTTCTCTAAGTTTTGTCATAATATCCTCTGTATATTTTAATTTAACTAAAAAAGTATATCATAGATTGGCGTAAAAATCACAGATAATCTTGTTGTAAATGTTTTCAGATAGCAGATTGAAAGCAGAAGAAAAGAGATTGAAGCCAATCTCTTATAAAATGTTCTCAAAATTATCGCTCACTTCTTGTGGCCAAACGCTTGACTGCACTTCACCAATATGTTTCTTACGAAGCAAGAACATGGCCAAACGGGATTGACCGATACCGCCACCAATCGAAAGCGGGAAGAGACCATTCAAAAGGGCACGATGCCAATCGAATTCCAAACGGTCCTCGTCGCCTGTAATAGCAACCTGGCGCTTAAGCGCTTCTTCATCCACACGAATCCCCATTGAGGACAACTCAAATGCTGAACCAAGTGCTTCGTTCCAAACCAAGATGTCTCCATTGAGTCCTTTATAGCCTGCTTCTGATGGGCTTGTCCAGTCATCATAGTCTGGGGCGCGTCCATCATGTGGTTTACCGTCTGCCAGTTCACCACCAATACCGATTAGGAAAACTGCGCCGTATTCTTTGGCAACCACATTTTCACGCTCTTTTGGTGTCAAGTCTGGGAAATTTTTCACCAAGTCTTCTGTGTGAATAAAGGTAATCTTCTTCGGTAAGACAGATTCGATATCGTAGCGTGCTTCAACTGCAAGCTCAGTCAATCGAATGGCCTTATAGATTTGTTCAACCGTTTCCTTCAAATAAGCCAAGTTGCGACGACCATCAGGGATGACCTTCTCCCAGTCCCATTGATCCACGTATACTGAGTGAATGGGATCCAAGGAATCCTCGTCAGGACGAAGAGCCTTCATGTGAACAAAGAGTCCTTCTCCCTCATTAAAACCGAAACGAGCCAAGGTATGGCGCTTCCACTTAGCAAGCGAGTGAACCACTTCATAGGTCGCATCTGGAATCAACTTCACATTAACAGTAACCGCATTCTCCACACCGGACAAATTATCCTGCATACCATCCCCGACACGACTCAAAATCGGTCCTTGCACTTCTACGATTTCTAGCTTGTCTTTCAAATACTGCGTAAATGTATTTTTGACAAAAGAAATCTCCTCTTGCTGATGAATGAAGCTTTTCTTCATACCTACTCCTCCTTAAATTTATACACCTTATTATACTCTTTTTTACCTACTTGTAAAGTCTTTTTATTAAATATTCTGATAATTTAATGGAGGTTTTTCACTTCGGATGTCAGTACTTCTATCACACCCTCTGTCAAGCGTCTAGGTCCACGCACCGCCCTGACTCCCAAGTCCATCATGCGCGCTCTCGGCAAAATATCATCGGAAAACTGAGCGAGCAATTCCACTTGCATGATTTTCTTCTCTGTAGGAATGTCTGATTGTCCGTGATTTTCTAGATTCGCCCCCAAGACACGACAAACATAACGAATGGCCTGTACAGGCTCCGTCACGTAGATGGCTACGATGTCCCCAACTTGAATGGTTGATTTTTGCGACCAATAGACCACCTTATTTTCCGCAAACTCGGTATCAATATCATAGACCTTTGGATTGGCTGGAATAACCCAGTAATCAGGCCCTTGCTCCGCCTTGTAGGATTTTGGTCCTACAAGATAGCGGCTCTTCTCAAGGAGGACTAATATCGCTTCATCTTCCACAGTATCATCGAGCAAGACCGACACCCAGCTCTTCTTGGACATATGGTAGGCTGGGAAGATGCCCGACTGACTCAGCAGCTCTGCTATTTCCCGACCATCAACCTTGATATTGACAATCTCCACCAGTTCTTGATTATCGCTCCCATCCAGCTGTCCCCGCTTGACCTGAGTCACCAAAGCGTACCACTTGCTATTGGCAGGATGACGAAAAACCCCTGTTTCCGGTGACTTGGCAAAGGGATAATCAGGTAGGTCACCCCACTTCTCCTTGATGAGCTGGGCTATGCGGTTGCTTTGGTCTTTGGAAAATGGCAGAGCGATACAACAAGCCTCCTCTACCCGAGTCAAAATGGACTGATAGCTTTCTCTCACCTGCCCCACAAAAGCCCCAGCTGGCGCAGTCACCAGATGGGCAGTATAGACCTCCTCCATCTCACAATCCCAGACAAAGGACGACAGCTGACCAGCCTCATCAACCTCCACCACCGCCTCAAACTGCCCCTCCATGAACACCTCACGGTAGATGTAACGATTGTTGGAGAGGATAAAACCGAAAGGGAGGAGAGAGGGGAGGTTGATTTGGTAAGAATTAGTTTTGTTCATTACTCTACTCCCCGTCATTCTTTTCTAGAAAACAATGGAATTACATTATCAAATGTATCTAATTGAAGCAAATACTTATCAAAAAATTTCACATCAAATGAAAATAATTGACTGATAAAATTCTTTGATACTCTCTGATTTCGTTCAATATCTGACAGAGTTAAAAGATTGTTTGAAAGGATAACATCTAAGATACTTCTGATTTTACTTGGTTTCTTTAAGGGAATTTCCAAATCTAGTGGCTCAACTACTTTATATCCTTTTTTTGAAATCTGTCGATAGAAATAAGAATTTTGCTGTGGAGTCAGTAAGCCAAGCTTGTAAGCTCTATATTCAAGCGCTTGAATTGAGACACCAAAACGTTTTTTTAACAAGATATATTGATCAGGATTGCTGACACGCTTACCTACAATATTCATAAAATCCATTAAAAATTGTTTCCTAGGTAACAGGAAATAGGAGGCAAATTGATTAGCTTCTTTCTCTTTTTCCTCTAATTCTTCTTTTGACAGTTCCTCAAAATCTACTTGGTTGTGCAAGAGTAGATGCCCTAGTTCATGTGCTAAATCAAAATTACGTCGTACCGCTGATTTTCCCAGCCCCAAAACGATAAAAGGTCGACCATTACGTGACCAAGCACTATAGGCATCCGCATTCCCATTGATTAATCTCTCTGAAATGTATATCCCAGATTTTTCTAAACTATAGAGGAGATTGGCATTATCAACTGATACTGCCAATACCTCTCTAGCATGATCAGCAATAAATTCAAGTGATTCATGTTGCTGAAGTTTTTGCTCAATACTATCAACTAACTGGTAAATTATTTGATTAGGAATGGATACAAAGTTCTCCAAATAATCTATCATCTGATTCATTTTTTCCAAATATACCATTTGGATATGGACGGTTTTTTTGGCCTCAAGGTCTGCATTCCGAAAGGCAATGCGACTTAGTGAGAATGAACCATTCTTATCAACAGCATCAAAATAGTCAACTTCAACCTGAAAAAAACGAGCCATTGCTATCTTATTTTTCATTTTTGGAAGTGTAACTCCTGTTTCAAATTGCCAAATAGCCTGTTCGGACACCTCAAGCTCTCTTGCCAAATCTGCACGTGTAAGGCCATTCAGAAGTCTTAATTCTTCCAGTCTTGAACCATTGAACATTTTTTTGCCTTTCTAAGCTTCTTTTTCTGAAGCGAGACGTGGTATAATCTCAAAATCAGCTACATCATCAATCTCTGATAAGCCTTGTAACTCTTGATATTTTTCATCGTTAAAATCAACATTACTTGTAGAAATAAATGTTGATAAATTTTGAATTTCAATCAATTTCCCCGTTCTTGAATCAGGCATGATAACTTGAATATTCGTCAAGTGATGTAATTCATCAGCCTGATATGTGATAAAGAAAAAATTATTGATAGATTGTTCAGACCGATTCAAAAGTTCAAATAATTTGTCATCAAATAATTCCATCTGAACAGGGAAAAGCGTACTTTCATCTGTATTCCTTGAAAGATTTTCTAGGTAACTTGTATTAATTTGAGCATAGTCAAATAAATAGCCCTTTCCACTTTTTACTGCTGTTGGAAAAACCTGTCGCAAGCGAGTAAGACCTTTTAAAACAAAACATACACGTCCTAATAGTTGATTTTCTGAGTTAAATTCTAAAAATTCCCAAGATTGACCCGCATGTTTTAATTCAAATGTATCAATAAAGGTTAAGTCCGCAACCGCAAGTGCATCATCGATATGGTTCGCTTTAGTCCAAGCATAACCCGCAGAAACATGCATTGTTCTTCTCTTTTCAATTCGTTCATCAAGATATGACTTGTATCCCTTCAATATAGCATCTACAATAGATTGACTTTGATCGGGAGTAAAAATTTCTCGTTCCATAAACACCTCCATTTATATCATTCTATCATATTTTTATAAAAAACATTAAATTTCACTACAAAAATGATATATTTTCTAAAGAAAATTCCGAACAAAATTTTCGGGATTTTGTTTATTATCTAATGTTTAAATTTAAATCTTCAAATTTTTCAAGCAACTCCTCAGCGATAGCTTGACTTTCCAACCTTAGCAAACTAGCTTGGTCATCCGACTGATATGTAAAGGGGGACAAATTGCCATACCAAACGAGATTACTATCTAAGATAACTGCGGTCGTACCAATCCTTTCTGGTACAAGCTTCACCTTTACATTGTTACTGTTTACCCCCGTTAACCACTCGCTTAACTTATGGTTTTTGGAGGCATGAATAACCACTTGTTTTCCTAGGAGCAGTCCAAATAATTCCTGAATCCTACTAGAAGTGAATGAATGCAATTGTAAATGGACTGTTGAACGTGTGTTCCGCAAGTCCTCTCTAAATTTCTCCTCGTAATTCCTACCACTAAATAGTACTTGGGTTTGTTCTTTCTCTCCAACCTGATAAGCCATTTTTCGATAAGCTATCTGACGTTTCTGGTACATTCTTTCAAGGTAGGGAACGTGTATATCAAGATAGTCAACTATTCTCACCTCAGTTTTGCCTTGATAGGGACGGTGAAGCCGTCCTGCATACTGTATGAGATTATTTTTCCAAGACAAAGGAGCGGCCAAAATTAATGTATCCAACTTTGGCATATCAAAACCCTCGCCAATATATCTTCCAGTTGAAATGAGGATAAAGGGACTATTCTTATCTAGCTCACTGATTCTTTTCAGGAGTTCTTTCGTATCTCTTCTTTTACTCGCTCCACTCAGACAAAAAATATTGGTCATTTCTTTTTCGATAAGTAGCTTTTCCAATAGTTCTATATGTTCTCGTCGATTGACCAAGACAAGGATGTTTCGCTTTTCTTGATATAGTTTGAAAATATCTTGCACAATCAATGTATTGCGATGTAAATCTTTGGCAAGCCAATCATTAAGTACAGAAAAGTTTGTGCTCCTTGACTGCTCCAAATCTAACTTTCCAAAAGATGTTAAACGGAGTAGCAATCTCTTTTCAAACTCATATTGTTCAGATTGAGCAGTATGTAAAATTGGGCCAATACGTTGAAAGACAATCGGTTGATGTCCATTTTTACGCTCTGGCGTTGCTGTTAAACCATATAGATATTGACCAGCAAATTGAGCAACTACTTTTTCAAACTGCAATGCTGTCACATGGTGGCATTCATCCACAATCATCATATCGTAATCCGACAAAAAGTCAGAAATAGTGTCCAATTGGAAGAGAGATTGAATCATAACCACATCCACCAGTTTGCTCCTCCATCTTTTAGAAGCCCCATATTGCCCAATATGCCCTATTACTTTTACACGCCCTGAAGGAGTATAGCGAACCGCCTCTTCCTCTTCAATCTCTAAAAATTCATCCAACCTTTCCAACCACTGCTCCATCAGTTGACGATTATGAACTAAGATAAGCGTTCGGCATTTCCTTTGTGCAATCAAGGCTGCCCCCAGAACAGTCTTCCCAAAACCTGTTTCGGCACATAGCAGGCCATTCTCACTAGCTAATAAATCTGCCAAAGCAAGCTCCTGCTCAAAACGTAACATCCCTTTGAAAGAAATCTGAATCGGAGATAAACTGTTGCGATTGTCCCTAACAGTTACTGTTTCAAATATTTCTTGTAAGCTTGCAAGTATTCCTCTTGGAAGATGCAATGCTTCATCCGTTTCTTCAAATAAATAGATGCGTTCTGGAGTCTGATAAGTTGGCTGTCTAGACGCTTGTTTTAGATAAAATTCAGGATTGGAAAAGGATGCCAACTTTCTCAATAAGTAATTTGTTTTTGAAGAAATAGTCCTCTTCTCAACTCGAATAAGATTTGATAGGCTACAATCTAATACTGTATCATCTACAGAATCTGAAAACTCCTGCCCTAAGAAGTCTAGTATTTTCTTCTGTCCAATCTTTTGAACCTGTTGAAGATAGGTCCATTGTTCAGAAAAGGGCTGAAAATATTTATCAACAAAAACAGTTCTTCCCTTCTTGAAAGCGTCCCCTTGTAAGGGCAGGGCGATAAGATTGCCAAATCCTCCCTTGGGCAGAATATCTTGATTTGGAAACATACGGTCAAATGAAGAAAAACGAATATCTTTTGACTCCTGCATGGCCAATTCCAGCAATCGTTTCCCAACATTTCTTGCCTGCTGACAAGCAATTTCTTCCTCGAAGAAAAACCAGAGGTGAGCACCATTGCCCGAACGAGAGATTTCAATATGCACCTCAAAACCATACTTTTCTGCTGTATCTCGTAGAATGGAGACCTCTTCTCTCCAATTCTTTTTATCAAAATCAATCACCAAAAAAGAACAAGTATCTTCTAAACTCATTGGAAAAATACCAATACTTATTTCGCCACGTAGGTGAGCCAATAACACCTGTTTAGTCAAAGGTTGACAGGTTCTCTTTTCCGCAGGAAGACTTTTCCAGCCATAATTGTAAGAAGGAAAATAGTTGATTTTCCCATTTTCATCAATATAGGACTTCGCATAGACATCCAAACGCCCCTTAAAAAGATTGAGCAGAATGGAGAGTTTTTCATCGGTACTTAGTTGATGTTTTTGTTCCTCAAAGTAATCGTGTAAATGCTTATCACTAATCAGAAATTGCTGATTGCTATCTTGAAATTGCATTAAATTCAGAATCTTATCGGTAGCATAATAGGGAAAACGAGCAAGATACTTCGCAACCTTACCCGTTGATTTTTCATAATAATAGGACATAGATTTCTCCAAATTGCCTAACGAGCTTATCAACGAAAAGTCAAAAGCCCAAGTATTCACTGGTCTATTTCCGACTTGAAAACTATCCTGTCTTTATTGATATTCAACAATCCCCAACTCCTCATACATCCTCTCGCTCGATAAATCATTCTGACCATCCAAGAGGAGATTTTCAAAGAAGGCAGTTAAAAAGTCTGAGCGTTTATTGACTAACTTAGCATTGTCAAGCACAAGGGCATCACGGAAATATTTGGCGTATTTTTGAAAAGGCTCGTTGTCAATGTCGAAACCAAGTGAGCGAAGATATTTGATGAGAAATACGGTGATTGTTCGAGTATTCCCTTCACGGAATGGGTGGATTTGCCAGATACCTGAAATAAAGGATTGGATATGGGCAACAATGGCTTTTTTATCTAATTCAACATAAGAAAAATTCCTTTCTTGCTGGAAATCGTAGTCCAAAGTTGCGACAATCAAGGGAAAATCTGAATAAATCACAGTGTCCCCCTTTAAAACTGGCTCATTTTTTGTAATGTTAACCGTTCGATACTCACCTACTGGAATACTGCTGTCAAAAATATCCTGAAAGAGTTCTTTGTGGATATGTAAGAGAGTGGTTGGTCGGAGGCTAAAACCGTTTTGAGAAAGCATTTCAACAATTCGGAGAGAGACAATATCCGCCTCTTGCGTACTGTCATCAGTTGACTCGTGGTATTTCGTAATTTCCTCGTACACCTGCTCATAGGTGTACTCTCCACGAGCTTGCCTATCAGCTAACTCTTCCATATAAACAGACGGAGTCAACCCATCCACTTTTTGAAGACCAAAACCCGTTCCCCAGAGTTCTTGCTTGGCTTCGTAGGAAAGATTAGGATTATCAATGTTGTAAGTTGGTTGCATAGACTCCTCCTGTTTGAATTTCTAGCCTTATTATACCACAAAATCTTATCATCAAAATATTATGCAGAAATCTTACATGAAAAAAATTTTGCTAAGTCTTGGGTCAGAATAGCATATTTAGATAGGCTACTCAACATTTCGTAATCTGATTTACTAGAATTAAAATTGATAGCACCTTTACCATATGCTTTTTGAACTGATTTTAAAAATAGAATTAAAAATTTAAAATCTTCCTTACCTCTAAAATAGTATTCAATCTGGCTACAATATTTTAATTTGTTTTTATCGAAATGCCTCTTTATATTAGGTATATTTTTATTTAAATTAGATAATTTGCCAGTCAGCTCTTCCATTTTCTTATCATCATTATCCTTTTTTAATTTTTCTAAGTTCTTACTATATCTTTCCATTAAATAATCAAAATCCAAATCATGTATTTCTTTCCCATCAATTCCTGAATTGATAAATTTTATTGAGAAATCAGATTTCATCTGAAGACAAGCAGATATTGATAAAACATCCAAATCTAAATCAATTTCATTCTTTTTACAAGTAAGCGCAAAAATATTATAATCGGTTAATTTTTCAATAAATTTTTCATGAGATACTGTATAATTGCTTATAATCTCTTCAAATGCTTCACTGCCACTATTAAAACCAAACTCTTCTTCTATAATTTCAGCAACTACTTCTTTTGAAGTATAATAATTTTCCAACGAATAGTATTCAGTTTGGAAAAAATGTTCATTTATTTGTTGTCTATCTTCATAGTCTTTATCAACAATAAACATCATTTTTTCAAGTCTCTCATTGTCTTTTTCCAATTTGTGATAAAGTTTATTAACTTCAGCCTTTCCTCCACAATCAAAATGTTGGATTTCTGGCTTATCACCCTTTATCTTTGAATATAACTCCTTAAATTTATTTAGATAGTAAACCCTATCATAACCTTCGAAGAAAAAATAATAGGCACACGGTTTTATATTCTTACTTTGTATATAGTTTAGCCAGACAGTACTTGCATTTTTACTGCTATTTCGCATACCTTCAACTCTATCAGTCATTATTAAATTCCTCATCTGCATACGATACATTATCATCCATTTTCACTCCAATTTCGCATGCATTTTCAAATAAATTTTCAAAAATAAACGGTGAGTGTGTTACTGCCATCAAGAAGTTTAAATTTTCTGATTTGGATAGGTCAACCAAAAAGTCTTTTTGCCACTCAATTGATAATGATAGTTCTGGTTCGTCAAATAATGCAATTATTTTTTCTTTATCTTCAAGAATTATCTTAGAAAAAATTGATACAATTTGTTTCTCACCAGATGACAACTGACTCAATTCTATTTTTCTTCCGTTTTTATCATATATATCAAGATCTAGAGAAGATTGATCATATATATATTGTTTATTGACTAAGTACTTATTTACAACCTCTACAAAAGAATTTATTTTTTCATCTGTTTTACTAAGTTCTAAATAATTTTCAATAATTTTATTAAGTAAATTCATTAAATACTTGTCTTTGTCTATAGAAAATTCTTTTTTCTCAATTTTTTTTATTATTTTATTAATTGTTTCTTCACTTACTTTATTTCCCAAACGTTTCAAAGCAATTCTTAATGTTTCAGGCTTTACAGTTTCTAAAAATGAAAACGAAAATCCTGTCTCCTCAATATACTGATTAAGTAATCCAGTTGTCATTTGTTCATAATTTCGACTAGTTACTGTTTTTATGCCATATAAAATTTCCTTGATTTGACTTGTAACATCATCCATACCAAAGTTAATAAGATTTGCTTTTATTTCTTCCCTAAAAGGAAGATTATCTAAATCTTCTTTTTCAAACAAACTCTCTTCAATACGACGATAAGTCGGAAAATAAAGAATTTTATTCTCTCGTCTAATTTCATTTAATTTTCTCGAGAGAGCAGCAAATGGATTATTAACATTCATGTTTTCATTATGGTGAATATGCGTCTCATCATATATATAAGCTAGCGTATAAATGAAAAAATTTTTAGGAATCCTAAAATTATGTTCTCTATTCAAATTATACAATTCATTTAAATCAAGGCTTTCAAATTTTTTAGCATCTTTTACTCTATTTTGAATGGAATCATCTATGTCATTAACCCACTCCTGGATTCCTCTTCCGCTCTTTTCTCTATTTTTCCTCATTTTAACAACTCTTTCAATATCGAAAACTTTTCTCTTATCTGAAAGATATTTCCTAACAATCTCATCGGTTAGTGGAGAATCAATATAATCTAAAAGATCATCTTTCGAAAATGCAATTTCATCACCTTCTCCCATTTTTAGTACGATAGTATTAAAATTATATTTGCCTAATTCTTTGTAATTACCATTGAGTAAGTAATATAACATGTTTAAAATGGTCGTTTTACCTAAACCATTCTCACCTACAAAAATATTCGTCTTATTGCTAAAATTTAAACTAATATCTTTATAACCATGTAATCCTCTAATTTCGAATTTTTTAAAAGTTAGTTCCATAAAATACCTCCATATTTTTCTTCATTATACCAAAAAACGTTAGCATTTGCTAGCGTTTTCATAATTATTAAAACCTTACCCCACCAGTTTCTTCATCTCTTCAATCCGCGCTACTGTCGCATCATACTTAGCTTGGTAGTCGGCTTGTTTTTCTTTTTCTTTTTCAACGACTTCTGGTTTGGCGTTGGCGATGAAACGTTCGTTGCTGAGTTTTTTTCCGACCATGTCTAGTTCTTTTTGCCATTTGGCAAGCTCTTTGTCCAGACGAGCCAACTCTTCTTCTACGTTGAGGAGGTCGGCTAGTGGCAAGAAGATTTCAGCACCGGTGATAACGGCTGACATGGCTAGTTCTGGTGCAACGATACTTGAGCTGATTTCCAGATGCTCTGGGTTGGTAAAGCGGCGGATGTAGTTTTCGTTGGCTTTGAAGAAGGTTTCAAGCTCGCTATCTGCCGTCTTAATCAAAATGGTAATCGGCTTAGAAGGGGCAACGTTCACTTCTGCTCTGCTATTTCGCACCGAACGAATCAGATCCTTAAGGCTTTCTACTCCCTTGTGGGCTTCCGCATTTTCAAAGGCTGGGTTGACAACAGGGTAAGCTGCCACCACGATAGAGCCCTCTGCGTACTGAGCGAAGATCTCTTCCGTCACAAACGGCATGATTGGGTGGAGGAGACGAAGGATTTGGTCCAACGTGTAGAGAAGGACAGAGCGGGTCATGACTTTCTCGGCCTCATTGTCGCTGTAAAGCACTTCCTTGGTCAGCTCGACATACCAGTTGGCGAACTCTTCCCAGATGAAGTTGTAGAGGATGTGACCAGCCACACCAAACTCGAACTTGTCGAAGTTTTCAGTGACTTTGGCAATGGTTTCGTTAAGGTTGTGGAGAATCCAGCGGTCCGTCACGTTGCCAGCCTCACCAGCTACAACTTTGGCGACATTGTCACGCGCCGCATCCAAGGTCAAACCTTCATTGTTCATGAGGATGTAGCGAGAAATGTTCCAAATCTTATTGATGAAGTTCCAAGACGCGTCCATCTTCTCATAAGAGAAGCGAACATCTTGACCAGGGGCAGAGCCGTTTGACAGGAACCAACGCAAAGCATCTGCACCGTATTTCTCGATGACGTCCATTGGGTCGATCCCGTTTCCGAGCGACTTGGACATCTTGCGACCTTCTTCGTCACGAATCAAACCATGAATCAGCACGTTCTTAAATGGCTGACGGCCTGTGAACTCAAGCGATTGGAAAATCATCCGTGAAACCCAGAAAAAGATGATATCGTAGCCCGTTACCAAGGTTGAGGTTGGGAAGTAACGCTGGAAGTCCTCCGCGTTTTCGTCAGGCCAGCCCATGGTTGAAAATGGCCAAAGGGCAGAGCTGAACCAGGTATCTAGGACATCCTCATCCTGTACCCAACCGTCACCTACTGGAGCCTCTTCTCCGACGTACATTTCGCCAGATTCGTTATACCATGCTGGAATCTGATGACCCCACCAAAGCTGACGCGAGATAACCCAATCGTGTACATTTTCCATCCATTGTAGGAAGGTATCGTTGAAACGTGGTGGGTAAAATTCTACCTTATCAGCTGTGTCTTGGTTGGCAATGGCATTCTTAGCCAGTTGGTCCATTTTGACAAACCATTGAGTTGACAAGCGTGGCTCGACTACCACACCTGTACGCTCTGAGTGACCAACTGAATGAACACGGTTTTCGATTTCCACAAGGGCACCTAGTTCTTGCAACTTAGCAACCGTTGCCTTACGAGCTTCAAAACGGTCCATACCTGCAAATTCGCCTGCCAACTCGTTCATGGTACCGTCGTCGTTCATAACATTGACTTGTGGCAGATTGTGGCGTTGACCTACGAGGAAGTCATTTGGATCGTGGGCAGGTGTGATTTTCACAACCCCCGTACCAAATTCTGGGTCTGCGTGTTCATCCGCAACGATTGGAATTAACTTGTTAACAATTGGCAGGATAACGTTTTTGCCAATCAAGTCCTTGTAACGTGGGTCTTCTGGGTTAACCGCCACCGCAACGTCACCGAACATGGTTTCAGGACGAGTTGTCGCAACTTGAAGGGCACGAGAACCATCTTCCAACATGTAATTCATGTGGTAGAAAGCACCTTCTACGTCCTTGTGGATAACTTCGATATCAGAAAGAGCTGTGCGAGCCGTAGGGTCCCAGTTGATGATAAATTCGCCACGGTAGATCCAGCCTTTTTTGTAGAGTTCTACAAAGACCTTGCGAACAGCTTTTGACAAGCCTTCATCAAGTGTGAAACGTTCACGTGAATAATCCACAGATAAACCTAGTTTACCCCATTGCTCCTTGATGGTTGTAGCATATTCATCCTTCCATTCCCAGACTTTGTCGAGGAATTTTTCACGACCAAGATCATAGCGTGTGACACCTTGCTCCCGCAAGCGTTCCTCCACCTTAGCCTGAGTGGCAATCCCCGCATGGTCCATACCTGGAAGCCAGAGGGTATCAAAGCCCTGCATGCGTTTCTGGCGGATGATGATATCTTGAAGGGTTGTATCCCAAGCGTGTCCTAAGTGCAACTTACCAGTTACGTTTGGCGGCGGAATGACGATGGAATAAGGCTTGGCCTCCGCATCGCCTGACGGCTTAAAGACATCTTGGTCCAACCAAGTCTGGTAACGACCAGCCTCAACCTCGGCTGGATTGTATTTTGGTGATAATTCTTTTGACATTAATTTTTCTCCTTCAGTATTCTTTAAGAAAATTGGTTTATACTATCTTCAAGCTAGAAATAGCCCAATTCTTTTTCATATAATCTCCTAGAAATAGTCAGTCCTTCGGGCTGGCTATTTCGTTTGTTCTTGCTCAAGCTCCTCCATTTTTTGGATAATCAGTTGAGCAACTTCATTAGCAGTAAGGTGGGTATTATTAATTTTATGATAATGGTCAAGTTGCTTAGGAGCAAATTCTGGATTAAACTTTGCAAACTTCATAGTATCTAGAATATCTTTTTCAGACCACTCAATATTTCTTTTCCAAGGTTTATGTTGCAAACGATTTTCGGTCACATTTCTTCTTAAACGTTCTTGCAGCTCTGTTTCCAATTCAATAAACAAAACAGCTTGATTCCTACTGTGATAAATCTCTTGAATATTCTCTAAAAAAGAAATATCTGCTGGATCATTAAAGTCAATAACAACTGTAAAAATCAAACCCAAATCAGTTTTCGCAGAGGTTTCAAAAAACTTCATACGAATATCATTAATAAGTTCTCTCGCTTCGTCAGACATTGGAAAAAATTTTGTTACGAAATCGATTGATTCATGATTATGAAACAAAACCAAATCAGTTAACTTCTCAACTTCCTGCCCAATGGTCATCTTGCCAGAAGCTTGTGCTCCAATAATAATTAGATTCATCTTTCCTCCCCCACCAACTCTATCTTAATCCCATCTGGGTCTTCCAAATAGAGGGCATAGTGATTTGGCCCTCCTGCGTGGGGATAACGGTCGTCGTAGAGCAGTTTGACTCGTCTGGTCAAAAATTCCTTCCGCCATTGGTCAATCTCATCAGGTGTACCCACATGAAAAGCTAGATGATTGAGACCAGTGCGACAGCGGTGATAACCTGCCTCTAGGAAGTCCTGTGGCGTTTGGACAAAGACCAAGTACTGCTCTGCTTTTTTATAAGACAGCCCTTTATCCCACTCCTGATAGAGCGAGTAGCCCAGCTTGGTCAGAAGAAAATCGTAAAATGCACGTGAGGTTGCCAAGTCTGAAACATATATTTCAACATGATGTAGCATATCTTCTCCTTTCCAAATGAAAATCCCTGCCTAGACTTGCTAGACAGGGACGAAGTTATTCCGCGGTACCACCCTTGTTCAGATAAACTATCTGCACTTTGCTTATTCGATTCACATCATCAGCAACCAGTTTTGACATTTGTGCGGATTTCTCAGTACCACCGCTTCCTGTGACAAATGGGGTTCAAAACACCTCTGAATGGTTTTATTGTAACAAATTGCACCTTGAAAAGCAAGGGATTTAGGCTTTCAAGTCAATCCCTTTTTCTTTCAATTGCTTGATAGTTGCAGGACCGATGCCTTTAAGAGCCAAGAGCTCTTTTTCTGTATGGTTTGCAAAATCAGCCACAGATTGAATACCTGCTTCGTAGAAGGTTTCCAAACGTGCTGCCGCAATGCCTTCCAACTCAGGAAGTGCCAAGAAGTCTTCCAATGAAGTCGCTGAAGAAGTCACCTCTGCTACAACTTCTTTCACTTGTTCCACAGCATGCTCTACTACAGCCTCAGCCTTGTGAGCAACTGTCTCTACTACCTCTGCTGCTCTTTCAAGACCTACACGACCTGCACGTTTCAAGTCTGCTAATTGCTTTTTCAATTGTTTTTTTCGATTTACTTTTTTCTTTGCCATTTTTCATCTCTCTCCTGTCTGATTAATAATGCCTCTGACCAAACAACTCATCTGGTAAATCATGAAAACCTTTGCCAGCATGGTAGTTGGCAAATTTCCCTTGAATGAATCGATAGGCATCCAGCTTGCTCTCATAACGAATATAAGCATCCGCTGCACGCTCATCTTTGTCTTCTTCCAAGACACGACGACTTTCTTCAACCGCCATTTCGTTTACCATGACCTGAGTGTTGACCCAAGCTTCAAATTCTTTTAAAAATTCTTGTTCTTTTGTCATTATTTTCCTCTTTCGCCTGCTTCGATTGAAACACACCGGTTTATTATACCATATTTTCTAGAAAACACAAGAAAACCCTAACTGTAACACAGTTAGAGTCCCCATTTTTTTACCAAGTAAAACGATAGGTCGTTTTAGACAAAAAATCTTCTCCTTGTTCTAACAAAATCGAACCAAATCCATCGACATTGCACGCATTCGGCAAGGCCTGACACTCTAAACTAAAGACACCGTGGTAACAGGCCAAAGCTTCAATAGGAAAATTATATGTATAAATAACGACCGCAGGCTGGTTGGTTTTGACACTGAGTCCAATTTTCCCATCTGGACTGACCACTTCAACTGGCCTATCCACATCCTCCAAAAGCCACGGATGGTCGTAGCCCTTCACCAACACATTCTGTGGGTGTTGGCTATCAAATCCCTGAGCAAAAGGCGCAAAATCTCTAAAATCAAACGGCGTCCCTGTCACATCTTCTAAGACACCCGTTGGCAGGTTATCCTCCCCAAGCGGAGCATAGTGATTCGCAGCAATTTTAATACGGTGCTCGGCAACTGACCGTTGAAAATCACCAGTCAAGTTGAAATAGATATGGTTGGTCGGATTAAAAATCGTATCCTTATCCGATACAGCCTGGTAGTCAACGGTCAATTCATTTTTATCCGTCAAACAATAAATAGCCTTGACCCTCACATCACCAGGAAAGCCATTAAAACCATCTTTTAGGACCATACCAAAGGTCACTTGATTTCTCTCATGGTCTAGCTCAACGTCCCAGTACTGCTCATTTGCCGTGTCAACCCCACCGTGTAGAGTCCTACCAGGTTCATTTTCTGTGAAATGGTAGCTTGTTCCCTTTATCTCAGCTTGGGCTCCTGAAATACGCCCCGCTACTGGGATAATTGTTGAACCAGGATACAAATCTGTCTTGCTGTAATCTTCATCCGACTTAGCCGCCAAACTGACATTTCGTAAACCGCCATTCTCTTCTACTGGCAGAAGCACTTCTACCACTCTGGCACCAAAATCCGTCAAGGTTACCTGCATCCCATTCTTGTTTTCCAAACAATACAGTTTTGCTTTTTCACCAAATGTTTTTACTTCAATCATTTCTTTTCCTCACAAGCCAAATGGGAGTGGGAAAGAACTCGACCAGTCTAAAAAGAGTTCGTCAACAAGTCTTTATTTCTAGTTGTTGAGCTGAAACAGTCTATCCCCAGACTGTTTCACTCCCATCCCCGCACAGCTCAAACTGTCTGGGAGACAGTTTGAGGTTGGAGATAAAGCGAACTTTGTTCGCAACAGTCGTAATGGTCAGATTGGGAGTGGGAAACACGAACAAATCTGCCAATCAACCACTGCGCTGAGATGTTGACTCGAACTCTGAGAAGCGAGGCTGGACTTTCTGCCCAGCCTCAGGATACTTAAAGCCTATCAACTATAGAACCTTTTATAATTAACGAAAATCAAATCCGTCTGTAACAATCGGCTGAGTTAGCCTCACTCTCTTATCTCTAGGCTCAAGCTGTCTTTGGTCACTCTTTCATTTCAACTTCCCTGACTGTCTCACTCATCGTCATCCTCATCACTTGTTAATAGGCTATTGACGTGGACAAGGTTGCTTGTACCAAATTCGACATAGTCTACGGCTTCGCCAAGCAGGACGCCGTTCAAGAATCCGATAACCATTGGCATATTCATACCTGCATAGAGGTCAAACTGCCCACCTTCAATCAATTTTCGTGATACGATGTTGGCTGGTGTACCGCCCAACAAGTCTGCGAAGACAACAAAGTCATCTAGATTAGCAATTGTTTCTTCAAATTTTTTCTGGAAGTCTTCTGGACCTTCTTCTGGTAATAAAGCTACTGTGTAGATGTCCTCTTGAGGACCCATAATCATTTCAGTAGATTTTTTCAACTCCTCGCAGAAGATACCATGACTTACTAATACTAAACTTCTAACCATTATACCATACCAAATAGGAAGTGACCGATTGCTGACAAGCCAAGTGCAAGCACAATAATAATCAAGATAGCTTTAGTCGAAGTCATGCCACGACGACCAAGAAGCCAGAAGACAAATCCTGTAAAGATTGCAGGTACTAGACGTGGGAAGATGGTATTCAGAATGTCTTGAATATCAATCACTTTTTCTCCAATAGCTGGAGCCCAAGTTACTTCAAAGTTAATCATAGTTGCAATCAGGGCTCCCATCATGAAGACACCCATTACAGATGCTGCATCAACGAGAGCTGTCAAGCGATCGCGCATGGTTGTAATCAACTTAGTACCTTCTTTGTAGGCAACTTCCAACTGTTTCCAACGGAAAATATCATAGGCAATGGCTACTGCTACCCAAAGGAAGATACCAACTGGAGATCCCTCTTTACCCATAGTAGCAGCCACAGTCCCCATAATCGCTGGAACAAGAGAACCAAATATTGAGTCACCAATTGGGGCAAATGGTCCCATCAAACCTGTCTTAACACCGTTAACCGCATCTTTAGAAGCGACGCCATCACTTTCTTCAAGTGCCAAGTCAATACCTGTAATGATGGTATGGAAGAATGGTGAAGTATTGAAGAACTGAGTATGCAATTTCATCATTTCCTTCAACTCAGGAGTACCATCTCCGTACATTTTACGCAATTGTGGCAAAATCATGTAGAGGTAGCCAGATGCCTGCATCCGCTCATAGTTCCAACCAAGTTGGAAAGTGAACAAGCTACGTTTGTTGATTTGATTAAAATCTTCTTTTGTTAGTTTGTAATTAGATTTCGTCATCTTCAATTTCCCCACTTTCTGAATTTGATGGAGCAACCACAGTTACTTTTTGGCTATTTTTGAAGTGAAGCACTGAAAGGAATGCACCCACAATAGCGATACCAATCATTGACAAACCTTTGAAGTTATTGACAAAGCTTACACCTGCATCTTCAGGAAGAGTGCCAACGATACCAGCAACTGCACCACCCAAAGCTGATACGTTACCGTAAAGAACAGTCAACATAGCTGTAAGAGCGAAACCGAATGCCAAGTAGTGAAGGTTGCGTTTAAGTGGAAGATAGTGAAGTAAGATTGCAAATCCAAGACCTGGAAGCATACGAGCTGCAAGAGTTAAGCCTGCTGCAATCCATTTGTATTCAGGCAACTCAATCGTAGTGACAAGAGTTTCTACAAGACCACCACCAAAAGCAAGGGCAAGAAAAACTGGAAGTGCACGAGAAAGTGCCCAAGGAATTGCACCAAGAAGGTAGTTGCGTTCAATACCAGCATAGTCAAAACGTTCAATTGCTGCATCTACACGATGGGCAAAGAAAGTAGTGGTGAAACGACCTAAAATATCTGTATAAACCAACAATCCTGCAACTGGTACGCCAATAGTGGAAATAGCAATTTCTGGATCTAAACCTTGTGAAATTGAGAAAGCTGTCGCAAGAACCGCACCAGATGTTGCATCAATACGTGACGCACCACCGAAAGTACCAACTCCCAAGACAACTAGCTGCAAACTTGCACCAATTAGCAAGCCAACTTCCATGTTCCCCATGATTAAACCAGTGATAAACCCTGCAAAGACTGGTGAACCTGCTGACGATACAATTGTCAGCTCGTCACAAATCTGGTAAGCAGAGTAGAGCGTGAGAAGTAATATTTGCCACCATTGCATAATAGTGATCCTCCTTTAAATTTTTCAAAAATATCCGAATGTTATCTAACCTTATCCAATAATGGCATAAAGTCTTTTGGTGAATCGCCAGGTACCATTTGTGCAAATAATTTTACACCCTTAGCCGCCAAGGCATCAAAATCTGCAATATCCTTATCTACAACGTTAATAGAACGAGTTACAGAACGAGTTTCCGGAGTTTGAGACATATTCCCTACGTTCAACTCAGGGAGCTCAACCCCGTACTCTACCAAGCGAAGGAAGTTTTCTGGACGACGAGCAACAATCAAGAGACGTTGACTATCATACTTGCCCTCCTTAATATTATTAGCAGCCTTTTCGATCGGTAAAATCGATAATTTTACGCCTGGAGGACATGCTAATTTCAGTCCTTGTTTTTCAATGTCATTTTGAGCAACAGCATCATCGATAACCATGATACGACCGATGTTCAATTTCGTCGTCCATAAGTTAGCAACCTGACCGTGGATCAAACGACCATCAATACGCGTAGCAATAATTGCCATACAGTGTTCTCCTTTTCTTCATAAATCTTTTAGGCAGAAACCGATTAAAATTTCTACAAGTCTTTTATAACGGGGCTTTGTGAAAAATGAATCTTCTCTCTATATTTTCCTTCTGTCTCGAAAACAATTATTTCATTCGCTCCTTTCTTTAAGTATCCTTTTGGAATATAGAGATAGAGAATTGGTCCTTTTTCCCAAAAACGTCCAATATTTACATTATTAACGAAAACAACTCCCTTACCAAAACCTGTCATGTCTAAGTAAGTATCCGCAAGTTCATCCAGTTCAAACTGATAACGATAGAAAGCAGCTTGACCTTCCTCCCAGCCCTTACTAAAATCCAAGTCCTCAACTGACTCAAGATGCAAAGGATAGGTTTCCCAATGACCAATAAAATGTAAATCAGCCATCGCACCTCGACCAAGCCCTTTAGACTGGGTAGGAGCCGTTAGTTTGTGCCCATAATTGACACGTCCCATATTTTCTACCAAAATATCTAATTTTAGCTTGTCATCTTTAAAATCCAATTCAACATCGTCACCAATCTCAGTCTGATACTGAGTTGCAACGAGTTTTCCATCTGCATAAATTTGGATACGGTCACGCGCATCAACCACTCGGAAACGTTCCGCTTCTGTCTTATCCCGCTCCAGCTCTGTTCTATATAAAATATAACCTGTTGACTGATCAAGTTCTTCCATATTCTTAGGATAAAACCCTTTCACGCAACCGCTTACATTTTCTAGAGTAGCAAATAAACTCACCTTATCATGAAGCGACACATCTGAAAAAGCTTTTGCCTCTTTTACAAGCGGTTCTGCATACTCTAATTCAGGATAGACTTCTTTCAAACGTTGTTGCAAAAGATAAAACTTCTTAGTAGGATTTCCAGCTTCATCCAATATAGCATCATAATCATAAGAAGTTACCTGAGGCAAATCAATTTGACCACGAGCAGAGCAACCATTCATGAAACCAAAATTTGTTCCACCATGGAACATGTACAGATTCAAGGAGCCCAATTCGATACATTCCATAACCGAATCAACCATTTCCTCCGGCTCTCTACGAATAATTTCATCACCCCAACGATTGAACCAACCATCCCAAAATTCCATACACATGAGTGGCCAATTCTTCTGATGTTCATTAAAGAATGCCGTCATATTTGCAAAATTCTCTCTAGCTTTAGAACCAAAGTTTCCTGTTACAAATACATCGTCCTCTATCAGTGTTCCTGCACGTAATGTTGCTCGCCAAGAACCGTCCGAGGTAAACAAGGGAGCAGTTAGACCATGTTTACGCATCAAGCCAGCCACCGATCTTAGATACTCCTTCTCCTCACCATAAGAGCCATACTCATTTTCCACTTGGAACATAAGTACATTCCCACCCTGTGCGAGTTGGAGCTTGGCCAATTTAGGAATAAGAGAAGCGTAATATTCATCTAAGTGCTGCAAGTACACCGAATCACTCGAACGTACTCTAAGCTCTTCCTTCATCAACCAAGCAGGGAGGCCACCCCATTCCCACTCCGCACAAATATAAGGGGAAGGACGTACAATTGCATAAAGCCCTAATTCTTGAGCCAATTTCAAAAATCGCTCTATATCCAATATACCCTCGTAACAAAACTCACCCTTTCGAGGTTCATGCATATTCCAAGGGACATAGGTTTCAACCGTATTAAAACCAAGGGCCTTTAAGTTATACAAAGAATGGTACCAATCATCAGGATGGACACGAAAATAATGAATCGCTCCTGATAAAATCTTAAAGGGTTCACCGTCCAAATAAAATTGGTCTCCAATATAAAATTCTTTCATTTCTTCCTCCGATGCAACCGCTTACCTTTCTATTAATATACTAACACTTCTTTGTGGTTATGTCCAGTACTTTTTGAAAAATTTTTTACCATTTTTTATCACCTTTATAAAGTGAAAAAGTATATTTTTGTGGGTATTTTAGCTATATTTTTTGATTTTCATCAACTAATTTAGTATAATAAGCTGTGGAAAGGAAGGAAATAAGTATGAAAGTACCGAAGTACCAACTTATACAAAACGACTTACGCCAACAGATTGTTTCTGGCAAATTTGAAAATGGCGACAAATTTTACACAGAATCTGAATTAACAAAACTATTTAACGTTAGCTCTATTACCGTTATTCGTGCAGTAAACGAACTAGTTAAAGACGGCTACCTCGTTCGTCAACAAGGTAAAGGAACCTTTGTATCCCGTTCACGCAAAGGACGTCTTGTAGAATTTTCTGATATTGAGATTTTTCCTATGGATAAGGATAAGGTTACTGTTCTCTCGTGCGAAAAAAGCAATAAACCCGATATCCTTGAAAAACTAAATCTTGACAAGAATGAGTTTTATTATAAAATTGTACGCGTCCGCGCAGCAGAAGACACTCCATACATCTTCCACAATTCATACATCCCTCAACGATATATCCAGAATCCAGATGCTCCACTCGAGCACTATCAATCAATCTATCAACGCTTCAAACTGGACTACAATATCCACATGTCCGAGGAACCATTTGTAGAAACGAATGAAATTGTCAGCCCATGTCCAAAAGAGGTTGCCACTCATTTGAAATTAAAAGCGACTGAACCAGCTGTACTACAAAACAAAACAACTACTAACAGTACTAGCGGTGAAGTGATGGAATATACTGAAACTTACAAACACTGGAAGTATTACAAATTTGAAATTACAGCCAATCATCGCTAAAAAAACGCAGACTAACGTCCGCAATGTCATTAAGTTAAGCATTTAAGTAGCTAAAGAAACTATTCCCGTCTGAGCAGTTCATGACAAAACGGGAATAGTTTTTATTTTAGGGCGCACAAAAAGGAGGTTTTTTAACCCTATTTTTCAACTATTATGTTACTCTATAAGTGAAGCTTACAGGTACCTTGCTTTTTATCTTTCTTTGGAACGTTCGATTGGGTCGGATGATGGATAAATGTTT